>JAGOUF010000134.1 GCA_018061385.1 Chitinophagaceae bacterium
CAACAAATTTTCTATCTGCACCAACAATAACAACTTGTTCTACAAATGGGCTTTCTTTCAATTTGTTTTCTATAGGTTGAGGAGCAACATATTTACCTCCACTGGTTTTAAAGAGTTCTTTTTTACGATCGGTAATTTTTAAATATTTATTGTCTACCCAAACACCAATATCACCAGTGTGTAACCATCCATCAATTAAAACTTCAGCAGTTAAATCTGGTCGTTTGTAATAGCCTAACATTACAGTTGGGCCCTTCACTAAAATTTCTCCATCTTCTGCAATTTTCACTTCAATGCCTTCAATTTTGGGGCCTACAGTTCCGTATTTACTGCCTCTTGCTTCTTTTCTGTTTACAGTAATTACTGGGCTATTTTCTGTTGGTCCGTAACCTTCGTAAATTGGAATTCCTGCAGCATTAAAAATTCTCATTAACTTTTCTTGACAAGCTGCACCACCTGTAACAATGTATTGTATGTGGCCACCCAATGCGTCTCTCCATTTGCTAAAAACTAATTTGCGTGCAATGGCCAATTTAATATTGTAAACAATGCCTTTGTTTTCTAAGTTGTCGTACTGCTCACCCAATGCCACACTCCAAAAAAATAATTTTCTTTTTATGCCAGTTAATTCATTGCCTTTGGCCATAATTTTTTCGAACACTTTTTCCAATAGTCTTGGTACTGTTGTAAAACCATCGGGCTGAACTTCTTTTAAATTATCGCCAATGGTTTCAAGGCTTTCGGCATAATAAATACTAATTCCACTAAACATGTATATATAACTAACAGCTTTTTCAAAAATGTGATTGAGGGGTAAAAAACTCAATACTTTTGTTTGTGGAGCATCTTCAAAAGGGAAACTTATTTTAGATAGAAAAACACAACTCACTAAATTTTCATGGCTAAGCATTACACCTTTTGGTGTGCCTGTTGTGCCAGATGTGTAAATTATTGTTGCAGTGTGGCTTAATGGAATTCCTTTTTTTATTACTTCAACTTTTTGTGCAGCTTCATCTGTTGCCATTGCCAATACTTCTGAATAATGATTTACACCTTCTATTTTATTGAAGGAATAAATTGTTTTTATGGAAGGAACTTTTGCTGCTACACTTTTTGTTTTTTCATACAGTTCTGCATCGCTTACAAAAACATATTTTACTTGAGCATCGTTTAAAATAAATGCCAATTCTAAAGGATTGGTTGTAGGATAAATGGGTACTAAAATTGCACCAACTTGTTGCACAGCAAAATCTGTAATTAACCACTCTGGTCGGTTGTTACTAATAATAGCAATTTTATCGCTGTTTTCGGCAGTGCAATCATTGCATTGAACGCCCAAGTTTAGTAAGCCTGCGGAAAATTTATTTACAGTTTCAATGACTTCATTGGTGCTATGATGTTTCCAAACACCATCAATTTTGGCGTTTAGCATATCACTTTTTGGAAATTTACTTTGCTGATAATCTAGGGCATCAAATAATCTGTAGTTAGGGTACTGCATATGGCTATCGTTGTTAAATACAGCAATGCTGTAGGTAATGAGTTTGCTAAAATAATGAATTGACTATTTAAGAAAAGCAAAATCAATTTTGTTCTTGTTCTTTTTTTAATTTATCGTATTCTTTTTGTGCTAAAGCCTCTGTATCGCCATTGTATGCATTAAAGTAATGAAATGCCAATCCAAGCCCCCAACCCAACATGGGCCAAATTGGCCATGGATAACCCTTGAAGCCTTGATCTTTGCCTATTGTAAACCACCAAATTCCCCATAAAAAAACAATGGTAATTATGTAGCTAAATAGATTTTTTTTAAAAGCAACTCTTTGCTTTGCTATTTTCCAAAGTTGCTCATCGGGTTGTTGTGTACTCATTTTGTTGGGTTTATGGATAACAAAATAAGCAATAAACTTTACATAAAAAAGCAGCAAGAATAATTGCAAACTATGTAGTTACTGTAGTTGAACTTAGATAGATAAAATTTGTATAAAATAGACGATAGGACTTATTGTATTAATTGTTGTATGCTTACCAATTTGCCTTCTTCATTCATACCTTGAATATCTAAGCGTAGCTTTTTACTAATATCGTTATTAAAAAATGTAATTTGAATTGTTCTATTTTTTTTATCGGATAAAACAAAAGGATTCCAATAAAGTGTTGTTCGTACATCTGATTCTTGTTTCAAATCTGGATTGGTTTCATAATTTGGGGTATAAAATTCTTTAATAAAAGTGTAGCCTGCTAATTTTTTATTTTCTAATCCATTGCCTGTAATGCTTCTAGTATCACTTCCTCTTTTTGTATATACTGCAATTGCACCACCTGCTCCACCACCTGCAGCACCAATAAATGGAGGACGAATTACTTTAACATACGCAATATCGGCTACATTAATATCTTTAAGATTAGAGGCGTCTACGGGCATTTCATTTAGAAAAAAACTAGTAGGGCTACCTCTCCAAGTTGCTGAAGTTTGTGCTCCTGTATTGTTAATTACCAATCCTGCAACTCTACCAGATAAATAGGAAAAAACATCTATTGCAGCTTGAGCAGTTAAATCGTTTGCAAAATCAAACTGATACCCATCATCGCCACCTTGAAACATGCCACTTGTATATTTAGCTTCTAACTCTTCAATACGGCTTCGCTGTTTTGCTTTTACAGTAACATTTGCTAAGGTTGTAGTTTGTAAAAGCTTGTCTAAATCTTGTTTTTTTTGCCACAATTGTTTTTTACGAAACAATCCATTGGTATCTAAAGTAGCATTGGTTTGAAATGTTCCATCAATAAGAATTTGCTGATTGGGTGGCAGCAATAAATTACTAAAGGTTACAGCAGTTGAATTGATTAAATCTTTCTTTTTATTGAACTGATAATACACCGTTACGGTATCGAAAAAAGACATATTTTTTGATACAAAACTTCCGTTGGGTTTTAGTGGAACTGATAAAACACTAGTAGCCGAATCTTTGGTTTTTAGTATTAAATTAATATCGCCAATATCAATTATTTGCGATGGTCTTGCACCAAATAATTGCCCAGCAATTGATAAAAAAGTAGAATCTCTTGGAAAGTGTATTGTTGGTAATTTATTTGTTGCAACTTCTTCCCATTTTATTCTTCTCCAACCATTGGTTAGCATTACTAAATCTAAATTTTTGTTGGTACTATCTAAATCATTTATAAAGTAGGCGTATGGATGATGGACATATCCTTTTAAATCGCTGGTTAAGAATAATGTAGAAATGATATTTTCTTTACTTGCAGCATTCGATTCTGCATCTGTAATTGCAACAGAAAGGTTGGCACTTATTTCGTCTGGAATATTTATTTCAAGAATATTTTTTGCTTTTGAAGAAAGCTTAGGTTTAAATACTCTAGCATCTGCAAGAAGTTCATTGTCTTGATTTTTTATGAAGCAAATTCTTTCGGCAAATGGCATCCAATTCATATCAAAAACAGTAACTTGTAAAACGCCTTCAGGAAGATTGGCAATGGGAATTTCGCCATTGTAGGATTCAGCATTAACAAGCCTTGTACTAACTCTATACACCATTTGTTTGTGCATAGTGGCTACAATACGAATAAGTTTAAAATTGTCTTTTGAATTTGATGGTCGTGTAACTTTTACCAACAACTTTTGATCTTCTTGTTTTAAGTTCATCACCAATCCATCTTCTTTGGCTGTTGGCAAAACTGAATTGTGTGCTACTTGCCATTCATCAATCCACTTTAACGTGTAGGTTTCTCCTTTTTGTGGAGTGAAATAAAAGAAACCCATTCCGTTGTGTGTAGGCTTAACTGAGTCAATTATTTTCCCCAATTTATTCAATATGGCTCCTTTAAAATATACAGGATTGCCTATTGCGTCAGTAGCTTTAAATGCTACTTTACTTTTTAAATCATTTACCAAATAACCACCTTCGGGGAAAAAGTTTAATGAAGTTATAGGCTGTACAAATTTGGTTGGTTGCTTTGCAGATGGTTGAATAATAGGAATGCTTTTTTTATAGAGAAAAGCACTATCAAAATTGAGCATCCAAGAAGTGTATGCTCTAATGTACAAAGTGTTTTCTTTAAAAGTTTCAGGTACTTTAAACATACCTTTTGCCGAAGAAAGTACAATGGGTGCAGTAATATAATGTAACACATTTCCAGCAGCATCGGCAAATTCAACATAAAAGTTTTTGCTAATGTCTGAAATTTCTATTCCTTGCATTAAATAGGCTTTAAACCAAATGGTTTCGCCTGGCAAGTAACTTGTTTTATCGAAATGAATAAAGATGCGTTCTTCTTGAAATTGAGCAGCATAAATATTTAATATAGAATCTGGCTGAGCTTTAGCAGTAAAGGGTATTAGGGCAATAATGAAGTATAAAATATTGAATACTTTTTTCATTGCAATTTTTATTTATAATACTGTCCTTGTGGAATTTTATAGATACGAGCGGTTTGAAATTTTTTAAATGCATCGGCCTCTTTGCTGTTTGTTTTAATCCATAAATCATAAGCAGCAGGATTGGAAACTGAACCATACAACCATTGATTGTAGGCATCAAAAATGCCTTCCTTTAACATGTGTTGGTAATGCTCAAATAATCTACATGGATATTTGGTTTGTTTGCCCTCAAACCAATCTAATACAAAACGAGTTTTAATGGCCATTAAATTATCTGCATTAATTCCATCTTGTGCAATTGAGGTGCTTTTATTTAAGGTTTCTAGCACTTCTTTTTCAAATGGACCAACTGTTTTGTTTTTTACTGTTGATGTTAAATCGGTTGTAGCGTATAATTTTTTGTAAGCTTCAAGTACGGTTTTTTTTATTTCTGTTGTACGAGCAGTATAGCTTTCTAAGTTCACAAAATTTTCTCCATGAATGGCAATCCAAAACAAATCTGGTTCTTGATTTTTAGAATAATATTTAACTGCATTGTAATAATTACTACTATAGTTGGCATCTACTTCAATTCCTTTTTCCCATTGTACAATCGCCGCATTTAAATCATTGTCCATTGCCAACAGTTCTCCATATTCGTTATAAATAACGCCACTTGTAGGAAATTTTAGCAAGGCTTTTTTGTATAATTTTCTACATTCTTTATACTCAGCAACTGCTTTATATGTTAGACCTAAAATTTGAAAAGTAGGCACATCGGCATCCGGTCTTTCAATTAAAGGTTTGCAAACTTCCATAGCTTGGCTGTACTCTCTTTTTAGAAAGTGTAAAAAAGCCAAATCTTTCAATATTTCTAAATTGGTTGGGTCTTTTTCTAATGCTCTTTTAATTACTAAAATGGCATTGTCGTAATCGCCCTGACGCATGAATGTTTTAGCGGTTTCGTGTAATTCTTTTGCAGATTGTTCTGGTTGTGCAAAGGTTGTTACAGCTATGCTAGCAATTAATATAAATAGTATAAATATTTTTTTCATTCACTTTTTTTAAAACACAATAGTACAGCCTATTCGTAAATAAGATGTGTTAATAATCCATCTCTTAATTTGGGTTCAAACCAAGTACTTTTTGGTGGCATAACATTACCACTATCTGCAATATCGAACAATTGATCTATGCTTACTGGGTAAAGACTAAAAGCAACTTGCATATCGCCAGATTGAACTCTTTTTTCCAATTCGCCCAAACCTCTAATTCCTCCAACAAAATCTATTCTTTTATCCGTACGCTGATCTTTAATGTTCAATAGTTCATCTAAAATTAAATTAGATAAAATGGTAACATCTAATACACCAATTGGATCGTTTGTATACGTACCTTCTTTAGCTATTAATTTATACCAATTGCCATTTAAGTACATTCCAAAACTGTGCAATTCTTTGGGTTGTACTGCTTGATTGCCAACTAAGGTTACATTAAAATTGATGTTTAATTTTGCTAAAAACTCCTCGGCAGTTAATCCATTTAAATCTTTTACTACACGATTGTAATCCATAATGTATAGTTGATTGGATGGAAACAATGTAGTTAAAAAGTAATTGCTTTCTACAGTTGCATTTTCGCCTAAAGTATTGCGAACTTTAGCAGCAGATGCTGCTCTATGATGCCCATCTGCTATGTATGTACAAGGAATTTCGGTATTGAACAATTCGGTAATTTTGGCGATTGTTTCATCATCATTCACAATCCAAATAGTATGACTTATTTCATCTTCAGCTGTAAAATTATATACTGGACTTTTTACTGTTTTCCAATTTTCAATTAAAGCATCAACTTGGTTGTTGTTTCTATAGGCTAAAAAAACATTGCCTGTTTGTGCTCCTGTTGTTTTAATATGATTGATGCGATCTTGTTCTTTTTCTGGACGAGTAAACTCATGTTTTTTAACAATATCGTTTTCATAATCTTCAATACTGCTAACTGCTACTAAACCAGTTTGGCTTCTACCGTGCATTACCAATTCATAAATATAATAGCAAGCTTTATTGTCTCTAAACAGTACATCTCTTTGTATAAAAGCATCTAAATTTTGTTTGGCTTTGTCGTATACTACTTGAGAATGAATGTCTATTTGATCGTCTAAACTAATTTCACTTTTGGTGATGTATAAAAATGAATGGTTGTTGCCTTGAGCCTCAATTTTAGCTTCCGCACTGTTCAAAACATCGTAAGGACGGCTAGCTACTTGCTTTGCAAATTGAGCTTGCGGACGAAGTGCTTTAAATGGTTTAATGTTACTCATAAG
>JAGOUF010000135.1 GCA_018061385.1 Chitinophagaceae bacterium
TTACCAACGGTTTACTAGATACCTTTTTAGCGAAAGGTTATTATAGAATGCAACACAATTTATTTACTTGCAACGATACACAAATTGAATTTGATAGTTACGATATACCTGTATTTTGGTTAAGAACAGTTGTTGCAAAAATTGCAAGCAACAAAATACATTCTACTATTGAAAGAAAATGTAGCTTATTTTCTGTAGAAATAAAACCTGCTACCATTACTACAGAGGTAGAAAACTTGTACAGCTTGTATAGAAATTATGTACGTTTTAGTGCTGCCGAAAGTTGTGAAGATTATTTGCATCAAAGAGATTTACCCAATCCGTTTGATAGCTATATGATTGAAGTAAGAGATGACGCAACCCTAATTGCTGTTGGTTATTTTGATAAAGGCTTACATACAATTGCAGGAATTTTAAATATGTACAATCCCAATTATAGCAAATATAGTTTGGGTAAATTTTTAATGTTGCAAAAAATAAACTTTGCATTGGCCAACAATATGCAATACTATTATACTGGTTATATTAGTACAGCTATTACAAAGTTTGACTATAAAATTTTTCCTGATAAAGCTGCTATTGAAGTGTATTTGCCTGCACACGACAAATGGATTGCTTACAGCAATGTAGATAAAACTTATTTAGAAGATTACTACTTTAACTCGTTGTTGTAAATATATTAATTACCACAAAGACACTAAGGCACTAAGGAAAATGCTTCTTTCTTTTTCAATTGGGTGATAAAAACATTCCACTCTTTCTCTTATTCCCTCTTATTGAAAGCAAAACTTGAGCTAGTTTTCTTTTTCAATAATTTCAAATTCTTTCGTGGCACTATTTCCTTCTGCATCAACTACGGTAAGTATATGTTTACCTACAGATGGGTTTACGGCTAACTGATGAAATTTTTCTGTTGTTGCCATAAACACATCATCTATATGCCAAAATAATTTAGCGTTGGGGTTTTTATGAGTTGCCGAAAAAACTGTATTTCCTTTTTGACCACTTATTTCTTTGGGTATAAAAATTTTAGCATCATCGGCAGGATAAACAATTTCTACAACCTTTGCTCCATCTGTATTACAGCCTGGTTTAAAATTGGGCAATACAATATAGCCCGGATGTTTTTGTTTGTAATAATATTCTATAGTTGGTGGCAAAATAAAATACGATTCTTGTGTCATATTGTTGGGTATTTCACAACTTGTATTTACACGATAGGTTTTTGTAATATCAACATTTATTTTTTTGCAGTAGGGGCAAACAACCGCATTATTTTGTTGATTGTACACCATTATTTTTTCTGTTGCTGCACAATCGAAGCTTGCTTTAAAACCACTTTTTACACAAACATTTATATAAGAAAAATCTTCTTTGGGTTCATCAAACCAAACGGTGGCAGGCAATACTCTAAATATATCAAACATAATTGGTGCCGCTGTTTGTATTCCTGTTAAACCTGGTCGCCCTTCGCCAGTTGTGTTGCCCACCCAAACCAATACGCAATATTTTTTATTGAACCCAACCGCCCATCCATCTCTAAAGCCAAAACTCGTTCCAGTTTTCCAAGCAATGCGTTGTGCCGAGTTGAAAATATTCCACAAGCCTTCTTCTCCTGGCCTCATTACTTCATTCATTGCATTGAATGTGTGAAACAATGCTACCTTGTTAAACAATGGATTTTCTTTGGTTGAATTATTTTCTAACAACCCATAATTCAACTTTGCAAATTCATTGTTTGGATTTTTGTTGTTTGAAAATCCTAAATATGTTCTTGCCAAATTGGTATAAACACTAGCCAATTCAAAAGGCTTTATTTCGCAGCCTCCCAATATTAAACTCATGCCATAATGATCGGCAGGTTTGTTTAAAGTAGTAATGCCACATTGTTTAAGTAATTGATAAAAACGTTGGTATTTATACTGCTGCAACATTTTTACAGCTGGCACATTTAAACTTCTTGATAAAGCTCTGTTTGCAGGTACAGCACCATCAAACCCTAAATCAAAGTTTTGTGGTGAATAACCACCAAGGTGTGTTGGAATATCGGGTATTAATTGTTTGGGCAATAAGCTTCCTTCATTTAATAATGCAGCATATAAAATTGGTTTTAAAGTGCTACCGGGACTTCGTGGTGCATTCAATACATCTACATGACTTTCTAAACTAACATCACTTGTATTGTACACATTTCCAACATAACTCAACACATTGCCAGTTTCAATTTCTACCACCAATGCAGCTGCATTTTTTATTTGATTGCCTTTTAACTGTTCGTGATGTTGCCAAATAATATTATTCACTTGCGTTTGTACACTTGCGTCAATAGTGGTTTGTAAACCTGTTGAGTTTTTTTGTTGATTGGGCAATGCTGTAAACTCTTTTTTAAATCTGTCTAATAAATGTGGTGCAATTTGGGGCAAAGCTTTTGGTTCTCCTGGCAATGGTTCAAGTTTTGCTAAACTGCATGTGCTTTCATCAATAGTTTTATTGGCAAATAATTTATCTAATAATGTGTTTCGTTTTCTAAGTAAAGTATTGGTATTTTTTCCTGGGTGTACCAAAGATGGAGCATTGGGCAAAACCGCTAATGCAGCCATTTCGCCCCAAGTTAATTGATTGGCATTTCGTCCATAATAACGCCAAGCTGCCGCATCTAAGCCAACAACATTGCTCCCAAATGGAGCGTTGCTTGCATACAAAGCTAAAATGGATTTTTTACTATAGCTGCACTCTAAACGAACAGATAAAGTACTTTCTTTTATTTTATTCCAAATATTTCTTTGGTTGTTTTGTTTGGATAAACGTATTACTTGCATGGTTAAAGTACTACCACCACTTACTGTTTTTGTATTGCCAATATTTTGCTTTATTGCCCTAAACATTGCAATTGGGTCAACACCGGGATGATAGAAAAAACGCTTGTCTTCAAACGTGGTAATACATTGTACAAATTTTTCTGGTACATCTTTATTGTAGGGAAAACGCCATTGTCCATCAGCAGCAACAGTTGCATTTAAGAGTATTCCATTTTTATCTGTAATTACAAAACATGTTGGTGTATTAAACAATGTTGATGGCAAACAAAAGATAAACCAAATGAACAACAGCAAACCAATCACCCATTTTATTTTGGCCTTTGGCGTTAATTTTTTGATGTATGATTTAATTTTTTTCAACTTGAACTAGTAATACGTAAACCTACTCTTTTACTGAATACTTATTTAAACAATTGGTACTAAATTTTTGAAAAAAATCTTGTACCGAGAATATGTTTTTTCAATGCCTTATTTTTGAGTACTAATACAAAACATTATGAGTAAACATGCTTATGTTTTTCCTGGTCAGGGTTCTCAGTTTAGTGGCATGGGAAAAAATTTATACAATACCAATTCATTGGCAAAAGAATTGTTTGAACAGGCCAATGAAATATTGGGTTTTAGAATTAGTGATATTATGTTTGAAGGAACAGATGAAGCCTTAAAACAAACCAATGTTACACAACCTGCCGTTTTTTTACATTCGGTGATTGCTTATAAAACAATTGGTGATGCAAAACCAAATATGGTTGCTGGACATTCTTTAGGAGAATTTTCTGCATTGGTTGCCAATAACACGTTGAGTTTTGAAGATGCTTTAAAGTTGGTAAGCATTAGAGCAAATGCTATGCAAAAAGCTTGTGAAATTAATCCAAGCACAATGGCTGCTGTATTGGCTTTAGCAGATGATAAAGTAGAAGAAATTTGTGCTGCAATACAAGCCGAAACAGGAGAAATTGTTGTGGCTGCAAATTACAACTGTCCAGGACAATTGGTAATTAGTGGAAGCATGAAAGGAATTGAAATTGCTTGCGAACAAATGAAAGCTGCTGGTGCTAAACGTGCATTGGTATTGCCTGTTGGTGGTGCTTTTCATAGTCCATTAATGGCTCCTGCAAAAACTGAATTGGCTGCAGCAATTGAAGCAACCACGTTTAATACTCCAAGTTGTCCAGTTTATCAAAATGTTGTTGCTTCGGCAGTAAGTGATGCCAATTTAATTCAACAAAATTTAATTGCACAGTTAACTGGTGCAGTACGTTGGACCCAAAGTGTACAAGCAATGGTTGCAGATGGTGCTACACATTTTACAGAAGTTGGGCCAGGAAAAGTATTGCAAGGTTTGGTACAAAAAATACACAAAGAAACTGTGGTTGATGGTGTGAATTAATACCTTTGAAAACAAGCACACGGATAACATAGATTAGATTGATGAGCACAGATTTTTAAATTAAAAATCTGTGTTTTTTTTATGATTGTTTGTAAAAAATAAAAGTATAAAAATCCATTCAACCCTTTTACCTTTTGCTATATTTCAATAGAACAATTAAACCATTCTCCATCGAAACTAGCATTGTATTTTTTGTAAAAATTAATTGCAGGTTCATTCCATTGTAATACTTGCCAAACAATTCCATTCAACTTTTTTTCTTTGGCTTCTTCTATTAGTTGATCAAATAACAACTTACCAATTCCTTTACCTCTTGCTTGTTCTGTTACTAAAAAATCTTCTAAATACATTCGCTGTCCTTTCCATGTACTGTAACGAATATAGTAAAGTGTAAAACCCAATATTTCCTCTTCTCCTACTTTGGAGAGGCTTGGAGAACTTGCTACAAAGCCCCACCATACAGGGTTTTCACCAAAACCACTTTGTTCAAAATGTTCTAAAGTTACCGTTACTTCATTGGGTGCTTTTTCATAAACAGCCAACTCATAAATTAATTCTAAAATTCGTTTGCAATCTTTTTTTTCAGCTCTTCTTATTTGAATCATTAAATTATAGTTTGAAATAATACAATTATTGGTTATTTACTTTTTTCTTTTCCTCTGTTTTACAACAAACCTTACAAACAAAATAAAAATTGTTGCTATGAGTAAAAAGTTGAAAATACTCCAAATAGTAAGACTAGGTTCGTACTCTTTTAATTCCATTAAAATTCGTTTTGTAAAATTTGTAATATTTGTTTAGCACAGCCAAAACTCAGTGTAAATCCACTTCCCCCATGTCCATAATTGTGAATAATATTGCCCTCTTTTTCTAACCTCACTAAATTTCTAAAAGGTCTTAATCCAGCCCAACTACCAATCACTTTTCTTTGTTTTAAAGCAGGTAGAATGGTATATGCTTTTTGTAAAATTTCTTGCAACGATTGTTCTTCTGTTATTGCATCATAAACACCTTCTTCATAAGTTCCTCCTACAATTGTGGCATCTTTTCTTGGAACAATATAAGAGGGTGTTTGGTTGTCTAAAAAAATATAATTGGGAAGCCCTGGCTCTAACAATACAACTTGCCCACGAAAAGGTATAACAGTTGCGTCATTACACAATTGCCTTGCACCTAATGCTGAGCAGTTCACAACAACATCAAAATTATCTTCCAATTCTTGTAAATCAGTTATTTCTTGCTGAACAATGTTAGCTCCTTTTTCTTTTATCTGGTTCATTAACCAAGGCAAAAAAATTTGTGTTTCTATTAATGGAACAGTTGCCTTATAACCTTTGTCATAACCATTGGGTAGTGCTGCTTCCTCCAATTTATTAAATGAGGTTTCTGGCATATAATCAAGCCAACTTGTTTCATCTTCAACTCCTTTTTTAGAGGCCTTAATAATGCTTATCATGCCAATGCCGGTTAAGCTATCAGTACTTTTTTCTTTAAAAAAAGAATAACTTTTTTTACACCAATCTCTTCCTCGTTCATCATTTCTTATATGGTATGGAAACCAAAACGCTGCTGCCTTATTGGATGTAATATTGGGAGAAAATTCTTTTGCCATAACGGTTACCCGATGACCAGCTTGCAACAATTCATAAGCTGTAGATAATCCACTAATTCCTGCACCAACAACTACAATATTTTTTGCCATGGTTTAAAAATACAACTGAAAAATAAGTTTATGTATAAAAAAATTTAAAGAAGAGTGGTTCGTAAGGACATGAACCTAGACAAGGGTTTGTTTGAATTTTCTGTTGGTGAGGACACAAACCGATAGGAAGAATTTTATTCTACCGCCAAATAAAAAAAGTCTTGCCAAATTGCAAGACTTTTTAGAATTCTCTATACCAGTTGTTTTATTTTTTCTTTGTGGCTTTAAAATTTCCGTTGGGTTGCATGAATGTAAGGGATTGAGTTTCGCCTTTATCATTTACCTCAAATTGAACATAAAACCCAGCTGCTACTTTTATTGCAAATTTATTGTTGCCATTGGCTACCAATTCATAGTCTGGCTGACCGGGCACTAAAACATACAATGTTTTTTCGTTTTGTATATACACTTTCACCGTTTGTCCACCTAGTTCATATTCGCCAACATATTTCTTGAGTTCATCGTTGGTAACAGATTTTGCTTTTGCCGTTTTTACAAAATGTGTAGGATCTAAACCACCTTCTGTTGGCATTACAATTTCAGCAATATCACCAGCATCGTTGGTTGTAAAGTTTATTTTCAACGGGCTTTTATCTGTTGTATCTAATGGATCAATACCATTGTAATCAAAAGGTTCGAACACATCGTAATGATAATGACGCAACCACCATGTTTGTGATTGTGAATTAAGAATTAAAGAATCGTTTCTAACACTAAGATCAAAACTTCCATACCCTTTACTTGTATAAAGACCTTCATAATCTT
>JAGOUF010000136.1 GCA_018061385.1 Chitinophagaceae bacterium
TACCATTTCGAAATTTTCCTTTTCAGCTTCAATTGCAATAAGCATTGCGTCAGGATATTTATTTTTAAAGAATATGCTAGTTAAACCAATATTGGCTCCACAATCAACTATGACCTTAGGAACAAAATCAACAGGAATATTGTAATCATTTCGAACAGTTACTTCAAAAAATGTTGGAAAATCAGAAGATACTTTACGTAAAAAAATAGGGTATTGAAACTCATTTTTATACGTAAACGATATAGTTGGATTGCTTGAAAATTTTAATTTCCAATAAATCATAATGCCATTTAACCCAAATCGAACATACAATTCTAGAATTCTTCTAAAAAAAAGGATTATTTTTTTCATGGGTCATTTTATGTTTAAGGATTATTTGTAATTGATTTTTTCTTTTATTCAAACAACTCTGCTTGATTGGTTGGTTCTTCTTTTGGTCTTTCCTCCCACTCCATTTCTACAGTTTTGCTAAAGTCCATCAGCTTTGCCCCTACTGCTTTCCAGCCCATTACTTCTACCATTTTATCAATTTTAAATTTGGCTTTTCTTACACTTGTGCCTCTGCCAGTTTGTACAGACAAAATGGGTTCTTTATCGGTTGTAATGGCTTCTAATCTATTGCCTTCGCCTTCTTTAATAAATAAGAATTTTGATTTCAATGTAGAAGTTTCAATTTTAAAACGCTTCACATTAAATTGTTGTTTATCGTTGTCTAAATAAACGGCTGTAATTACTTTTTCTGAATTGTATTTTTCAATCAACAATATTTTATCGGCATCAAAACGTTGGGTTAATTCGGTATCAGTAATTTCATACGTACCATCATTAAAAATTACCAACAGTTTATCGTCTTCGAACATTCCCAAATACTGCCCTTTTTCTTCGCTGTTTAAACGTCCGTATACATCATCAAACCAAAGTTTAACACCACTCAAAGTACTACGACCTGCTTCTTTAAAACGAACTTGTTTAACAGGATATTTGGTGGCAATATTTCCTTGAGATGAACGGCCTTTAATTTCTATTTCTTCAAAATAAAAATCCAACTCTTTGTTTCTTGCACTGCAATTGGGGCTCAAAGTAACTTTTACCACTTCAGCTTCTCCATTTGGATTAGAAGAGAAATAATGAACTTTACTTTTATCGGCACCTTTGGTTAAATCATATTCTTTATCTCTTGTAATACCAGTTACATTAAAGCGTTTGGCATAACTAACTCCACTTTTTGCATCAACATAAATCATGTTGTATGTTGTACGTTCATCGCTCTTTTTAAAAATAGCTGCATGAATAATGTCTTTACCAATAAAGCTTTTATCGCCCACTTTTACCACTTTCATTATACCCCGTTTGGTAAAAACAATTATATCATCTAAATCGCTACACTCAAATAAAAATTCATCTTTCTTTAAACTACTTCCAACAAAACCTTCTTCTCTATTTACATATAACTTGGTATTGGCAATAGCAATTTGTTGTAGTTTAATGGTATCGAATAATTTTATCTCCGTTTTACGTTCACGACCTTTACCATATTTTTTTAACAAGGTTTCAAAGTAGGCAATGGCAAACTCTGTTAAATGTTCTAAATCAAAATTCACTTGGTTGATGTCGGCTTCAATGCCTTTGATTTGTTCGTTCAATTCATCAATATCTAATTTGTAAATTCTACGAACAGGCTTTTCGGTCAGTTTTAAAATATCTTCTCTTGTAATGGCTTTTCGTTTCAACTTTTTAATAAATGGTTGAAACGCTTTGTCTATTGCTTCCAATACTTTATCCCATGTTGCATGACGCAACTCTAATTCCTTGTAAATTTTCTCTTCAAAAAATATTTTTTCTAAACTGGTGTAATGCCATTTATCTTCTAATTCACTTAACTTAATTTCTAATTCACGCTGCAGTAACGCTTTTGTTCTATCAACCGAAATTTTCAACAATTCTTGTACTCCAACAAACTTTGGTTTATGGTCTTCAATAATACAAGCATTGGGACTAATGCTTACTTCACAATCAGTAAATGCATACAATGCATCAATGGTAATATCACTGCTAATACCAGGAGCAAGGTCAATTTGTATTTCTACATTTTTACCAGTAAACTCCGTCATTTTTTTAATCTTAATTTTTCCTGCATCATTGGCTTTTGTAATACTCTCACACAATTGAGCCACTGTTACACCAAAAGGTACATCACGAATAATTAAACTTTTTTTATCTAACTCTTCAATTATGCAACGAACTTTTAATTTACCACCACGTTTACCTTCATTGTAGTTGGTAACATCTACCATTCCACCAGTTTGAAAATCTGGAAACAATTCTACTTTTTTCCCTTTTAAATATTTGATAGATGCATCGATGATTTCACCAAAATTATGAGGCATAATTTTGGTACTCAAGCCTACAGCAATCCCTTCTGCACCCTGTGCCAACAACAATGGAAACTTCATGGGCAAGGTTACTGGCTCATTTTTTCTGCCATCATAACTCAGTTGCCATTCAGTTGTTTTTGCATTAAAAGCTACGTCAAGTGCAAACTTGCTCAACCTTGCTTCAATGTAACGAGGAGCAGCTGCATCATCACCTGTTCTAATATCTCCCCAATTACCTTGTGTTTCAATGAGTAAATCTTTTTGCCCCATGTTTACCAACGCATCGCCAATACTTGCATCTCCATGTGGATGGTATTGCATTGCCTGACCAATAATGTTGGCTACTTTACTAAAACGCCCATCGTCCATTTCTTTCATGGCATGAAGAATGCGTCGTTGCACAGGTTTTAAACCATCTTCAATGGCAGGAACTGCACGTTCTAATATTACATAACTGGCATATTCTAAGAACCAGTTTTTATACTGACCTTGAACACCAGTTTCGTTTTCGTAAACCCTATTTTCAATTTTTTCTTTTGCCATAATCCTATTCAACTTTAATAATCTTTTATTTTACCACAGATTTAAAGAGTTACACTGAGTTTTACTTTGTGTTCTTTGTGGTTATTTTTTTCACCGCAGAGAACTAGAGTTTTTTGAGTTTTCGCAGAGTTTTTTTCTTTGTGTTACTCAGTGTCCTTTGTGTCTTTGTGGTTAATATTTTTACCGCAGAGAACTAGTGTTTTTTGAGTTTTCGCAGAGTTTTTTTCTTTGTGTTACTCAGTGTTCTTTGTGTCTTTGTGGTTAATATTTTTACCGCAGAGCCGCAAAGACGGAGAGTTTTCGCAGAAATTTTCTCCGTGCTCTCCATTGCTCTCTGGTTAAACCTCTTCCACCACTTCAACCTTTGCACCAAATGGTTTCACTACAATTTCTTTCCAGCCTTTATTCCAATCTCCCACTACTTCTAATTTCATTTGTTTCGCTAATTCATTAATTCGCCAAACTAAAAATACATCGCCTGTTTGCACTTTCATTTTACTTAGAATATTATGCAATAGTTTATTCAGCTTTTGTGGCTCTTTATTTAAAGCAGTGAGAATATCCTTATCATAAAAATCTTCTTCTTTACTTGCTATTTTTTTACCTCCTTCTAAAATACGAACCATTGCATTTTCATTGCACAATTTCTTCCACTCGTCTGGGTCAACTTCAAATTCACTCAAAGTAATTTCTCTTGCCAATTTTTTTGCTTTTAAAAATTCTTTGGGCAAAATCTCATACAAATGTTGAGGATAAAATATTTGCCCTTTTTCATTAATGAAAGGCAAATTGTTTAAATACAATACTTGAATACGACCTTGATAATTTTTCAATTGACTCATTAACCAATAATAACTACAAACATCGTGTTGGTTTTGAGCCATCCAAATCCAAACAAACTCTTCTGTATGCTCATCCAATGATTTGATAAGGTTATGAACTGCCATTTTATCATCCACAATATCCAACTGTTCTTTGTATGGAGAAAACTCTAATAGTTCTTTCCACCAATCTCTTCTTGCTTGATAGCCTTCGGTTTCATAAATATTTATGATTGGTCCAACGGCATAATCATCTTTAATTTCTACAATTTCACCTTGTAAAGTTTCATCTAATTCAATTGCACTTTTTAGTACTGCAACATTTGCTTGTTCAAAAACGATGTGTATCATTATTCAATTAAGAATTAAAAATTAAAAATTAAGAATTAAAAATTATTAATTCTAGTTCAATTCCTCCACCAAATCCAATTCCACTTTCAAATTATCAATAATAAAATCCTGACGTTGTGGTGTGTTCTTACCCATATAATATTCTAGCAATTGTTGTATATGATCGCCTTGCTCTAATATGACTGGTTGCAAACGCATATCGCTTCCACCAATAAAACGTTCAAACTCTTCTGGACTAATTTCTCCCAACCCTTTAAACCTTGTAATTTCTGGTTTACCAGTTAACTTTTTTACTGCTGCTTGCTTTTGGGTTTCATCGTAACAATAAATAGTTTCTTGTTTATTGCGAACTCTAAACAAGGGCGTTTCTAAAATAAACACATGATTTTGTTTCACCAAGTCTGGAAAAAATTGTAAAAAGAAAGTCATTAACAACAATCGAATGTGCATTCCATCAACATCGGCATCGGTTGCAATTACAATGTTTTTATACCGCAATTCTTCTAAGCCATTCTCAATATTTAGTGCATGTTGCAATAAGTTAAACTCTTCATTTTCGTACACTACTTTTTTAGTTAATCCATAACAATTTAATGGCTTTCCACGTAAACTAAATACAGCTTGTGTATCTACATTTCTGGCTTTAGTAATACTTCCACTTGCACTATCTCCTTCAGTAATAAAAATGGTACTATTGGCTTGATTTTCTAAAAATTCTTCTCTGCTTTTTGTAGGTGGTTCATCATTTAAATGTACTCTACAATCTCTTAATTTTTTGTTGTGTAAGTTGGCTTTTTTTGCACGTTCATTAGCCAATTTTCGAATGCCACTTAATTCTTTTCTTTCTTTTTCACTTTGTTCTATACGTTTCTTTAAAGCTTCGGCAGCTGCAGGATTTCGGTGTAAATAATTGTCTAATTCTTTCGCCAAGAAATCTTCAATAAACTTCTTCATACTTGGACCACCTTCATACACTACAGATGAGCCCAATTTGGTTTTTGTTTGGCTTTCAAAAACTGGCTCTTGTACACGTACACTTACTGCTGCAACAATGCTTTGGCGTATATCACTTGTATCATAATCTTTCTTAAAAAAATCTCTACAAACTTTTACAAAGCCCTCTCTAAATGCTTGATGATGTGTGCCACCTTGTGTAGTATATTGTCCATTTACAAAACTAAAAATATCTTCTCCATAATCGTTGTTGTGGCTAAATGCCACTTCAATATCTTCTCCCTTTATATGAATAATTGGATAACGCAATTCATCGGCATTGGTTTTTCTTGTAAGCAAATCGTGCAAGCCATTTTTACTTACATAGCGTTTGCCATTAAAGTTCATTACCAAGCCTGCATTTAAGTAACAATAATTCCAAAACTGATTGTCTATATACTCATGCAAAAATTTATAATTGTGAAAAATAGATTCATCAGGAATAAATGTAACCATCGTTCCATTTTCTTCTGTAGTGGCAGCTTCTTTGTGTTCCTTTATTAAAACGCCTCTATTAAATTCGGCTACTTTACTTTTTCCATCTCTAAAACTTTCTACTTTAAAATAACTACTCAATGCATTCACTGCTTTTGTACCCACTCCATTTAAACCTACACTTTTTTGAAAAGCTTTACTATCGTACTTAGCACCAGTATTAATTTTACTCACCACATCAACTACTTTCCCTAAAGGAATTCCACGACCAAAATCTCGAATGGTTACTGTTTTATTTTCCAATACAATATCTACATGCCTACCATAGCCCATTGTATGTTCATCAATACAATTGTCTATTACTTCTTTCATCAATACATAAATTCCATCATCAGGTGCAGCACCATCGCCCAATTTACCAATGTACATACCAGGACGTAAACGTATATGCTCCTTCCAATCTAAACTTTTAATATCATCTTCTGTATACTCCCCTTTTTGTCTTAGTTCTGCCATAGAAAATTTATTTGTTAATCGTCTTTCTTTTTTATGTTACCAGCGTTAGTAGTACTATGTAACTTTTGTTGCGTCGCACCCTTCAGGGTTCTGTATATTACTCATCCAACTAAAGTTTTACTTAACACACAAATCTAACCATCCGTAAAAGTTGGCAAAGTATAGATTATGAACAAAACGCCACCGATTGTGGATAAAAGCTTATGCACAAAACATCTACCTTAAAAAGAGTAAGTTTGTAAATATGGCTACAGCATTAGAAACGAACTTAACCAACATTGCTCAATTGGCTATTGACAAAACTGCTGAAAATGATGATTTTATGGCGTTTATTAAGCGTTTAAATTCAGATGAAGTTGATGCAAGCGTACATGCCATTAACCTGCAAGTTAGCCCACAAATAGATTGTACAGCTTGTGGCAACTGCTGCAACAATTTACTCATTAATATAAATGATGACGAAGCCAATGCATTGAGCCAACATTTGGAACAAAGCCGTGAAAGTTTTGATGAAAAATATGTTGAAAAAGGAAGCAATGGAATGATGTTGATGAACACAATTCCTTGTCATTTTTTAACCAACAATAAATGTACGGTTTACGAA
>JAGOUF010000137.1 GCA_018061385.1 Chitinophagaceae bacterium
TTAACAGTACTCATTGCTACACTTGTATTGGTACAATTTTATGTTTTGCAATTTGGTTGGTGGTTTTGGTTAAGTGCAGTGTATTGTTTAACCACAATTGTAATTCCTTTAGTACAAATATTTAACTTAACCATTAAAGCTCAAACTGCAGAGCAGTTTCATAAAATTAGCTCATTGGTGAAAGTGGTAATGTTAATGGGCATTTTAAGTATGTTATTCTTTTACTTTATTCCTACAAAGTTGTTTTAGTTTTTATATTCCTAACCACTGTTTTGCATTTGCAAACAATAATTTATCTTTAATTGAATTGGATAAATTACTTTCTTCAATCAGTTTGCCAGGTTTGTGTTCACCTAAAGGAAAAGGATAATCGCTGCCCATGCAAATGTTGTTTTCGCCCAATAAATCAACAATAAAATTTAAAGTGTTTTCATCATGTACCAAGCTATCAATCCAAAATTTACCAATATAATTTCTAGGGTTAATGGGGTTATCAATTGCCACTAAATCTGGACGAACATTAAAACCATGTTCAATTCTACCAATTGTTATAGGGAAGCTTCCTCCTCCATGTGCAAAGGCAATTCTTAGGTTGGGAAATTGCTCAAATACACCACCAAAAATCATGGAACAAATGGCTCTGCTTGTTTCGGCTGGCATACCAACCAACCAAGGTAACCAATATTTTTGCATATCATTTTCACCCATCATTTCCCATGGATGAACAAACAATGAACAACCTAATTTTTCGGCAGCAGCAAAAAAAGGAAAGAAATATTTATCGCTTAAATTTTTGCCATTTATGTTACTTCCAATTTCTAAACCTGGCATTTTTAATTCATTAACACAACGCTCCATTTCTTTAATGGCTAAGTCAATATCTTGTAAAGGAACTGTGCCAATTCCAATAAATCTATTAGGGTGCTTGGTTACACTTTCAGCAATATGATCGTTAAAAAAACGAGATGTTTCATATCCGTCAACTGGCTTTGCCCAATAGTTAAATAAAACAGGAATAGTGCTTAAAACCTGCATGGTTACTTGGGTTTCATCCATCTCTTTTAAACGCAAATCAACCTCAAAACAATTGTTTTCAACAACACGAAAAAGTGTATCGCCTTTCATCATGCAAGCTTCACAATTGCGATGTTCTAAGTGTATAAATTCTCCATAACCAAACTTCTTAACCCAGTTAGGCATTGTTGGAGGCATTATGTGGGTGTGTATGTCTATTTTCAAGTAGTTAATTTGTTTATTGGTTAATTTAGTTAACTAGGTGGATGTAACGTTATTGACTTATTGGTTTAGTAGGTGGATTAAACTTAGAAGACTTAGATACAAATTTTATAAATGCATTTAACATCAATAATATTTTATCCGCTTCATTTAAAAGTTCAGTACCAACACTTTCTTCAATAATTTTTCTACGTTTACATTTACTTAGCCAAGATTTTGTTTCTTGTAAAGAGCCTCGTGAATAAAAACAAAATTGTTTACTTTCTTTGTAATAAAATCTGCCATATCCTTCAGCTATATTAGCAGAAATTGAATCTGCAGATTTTGTAATTTGTTTGCCAATTGTATCTTTTTCAAATTGATTCCAAGTTGTAACAATATTCCAAATTTTATCAGAAAGCAATTCAGCCAAATTGTAAACTTCCAATTTTTCTAAAGTATAGTCCATCAAATATTTGTTTAAATAATCTTCCTTAACTATTGAACTAGTTAACCAATAAACCCAATTAACTTTTTTTAATTGGAGGCTGCATCACTGTTCCACATTTTTCACAGGTACGTTTCATAGTATCTTCCCAAAATCTATTCATTACAGGAGGTAATTGTTTTACAATATCATCAACATGCAAAGTTTCTTCATATAATTTATTGCCACAGTTTTCGCAAAACCACATAAAGCCATCATCTTCAGTTTCTCTTTTCATTTCTATTACAAGTCCAACAGTATTTGCTCCTCTTTGTGGTGAGTGTGGTGTACGTGGAGGCAACAAAAACATATCACCTTGTTTAATATGAATGTCTTTAAACTCACCATCATCAATAATCTTCACCACAATATCTCCTTCAACCTGATAAAATAATTCTTCGGTTTCATTAAAGTGATAATCTTTTCTTGCATTTGGTCCACCAACAATCATTACAATAAAATTTTTAGCATTTACATACACACATTTGTTTCCCACAGGAGGCTTTAATAAATCACGATTGTCATCAATCCATTGTTGCAAATTAAAAGGAGCTAAAACTGCCATGATATAAAGTTTATAAGTTTAAAATATTTTTGTAACAAGCTGTAGAATTAATATGTAACATCCGTTGCGTCGCACTCTTCAACGTTCTGAAAATCATTGAACAATATACGTTTTATCATTTTCTGTTATTTACCTTTCTATGCAATCATTTTAAAATTCAAAAAACGCAAGAAAAACGACCAACGAAAAACTAGAAACGTTCTTAATTCCTTACTTTCGTAAAACTAACAACTGTTTACAAAGATGAATATTTCCCTTCAAAATAAAACAGCAATTATTTGTGGTAGCACTCAAGGTATTGGTTTAGCATCTGCAATAGAAATGGCTGCACTTGGAGCAAATTGTTTTTTAATGGCAAGAAACGAAGATTCTTTAAAAGAAGCTTTAAAGCAATTAGATACTAGTTTAAATCAACAGCATGCCTATATTGTTGCCGATTTTGATAAACCCGAAACTGTTAAAGCTGCAATAGAAATTTTTGTACAAAACAATCAAGTACATATTTTAATAAATAATTCTGGTGGACCAAATGGTGGACCAATTGTTACAGCCAAAGAAGAAGATTTTATCAATACTTTTAATCGTCATCTTATTTGCAATCATATTCTTACAAAAGCTGTTGTGCCAAGCATGAAAGTAGCATGTTATGGTCGTATCATCAATATTATTTCAACTTCTGTAAAAATTCCGTTGAACAATTTGGGCGTGTCAAACACCATTCGTGGTGCTGTGGCAAGTTGGAGTAAGACAATGGCAAACGAATTGGGTCAGTTTAATATTACGGTGAACAATGTTTTACCTGGAGCAACATCAACAGGACGTTTAAAAAGTATTATTGAAAATAATGCCAATAAAAAAAGTGTTGCAATTGATGATGTAGAAGAAGAAATGAAAAAAGAAATTCCTATGAAGCGTTTTGCAGAACCAAGTGAGTTAGCAAACGTTGTTGCATTCTTAGCTTCACCAGCTGCATCTTATATTAATGGAGTGAATATTCCTGTAGATGGTGGAAGAACAGGAGCAATGTAACAAGGGTGTTAATTGGTTTATTGGTTAATTGGTTAACTGGTAGGTCGATTAACGAATAGGTTGCCACTAATTAACTAGTTAACGAATTAACCAATGAACCTTTCAATACCAACACATCTTGAAAATTATATTGGGGGCAATTTTGTTGCTCCATTAAATAATCAATATCTCGATTGTATCAATCCTGCAACTGCAGAAGTATTTGCACAAATTCCAGATAGTAATGAACAGGATGTAGATGCAGCAGTACTTGCAGCCAAGAAAGCTTTCCAATTATGGAGTGTAACACCAATTGAAGAACGTTTTAAAATACTGAATAGAATTGCTGAATTGATTGATGAAAACTTAGAAGATCTTGCCCTTGCAGAAACAACAGATAATGGCAAACCTTTATGGCTTTCAAAAAGAATGGATATACCAAGAGCTTCTTCCAACTTTAGATTTTTTGCAACAGGTATTATGCACTTTGCTACAGAGAGTCACCACATGGAAGACAAAGCTGTGAACTATACCTTGCGTCAACCTATTGGAATTGTAGGTTGTATTTCTCCTTGGAATTTGCCTTTGTATTTATTTACTTGGAAAATTGCACCAGCCTTAGCAGCAGGAAATTGTGTAGTTGCAAAACCTAGTGAAGTAACACCTGTTACTGCTTATCTTTTATCAAAAATTTGTAAAGAAGCTGGCTTGCCAGATGGTGTGTTAAACATTGTTCATGGCAATGGTCTTAACTGTGGCGAATCCATTGTTAAACATAAAGAAATAAAAGCAATTTCGTTTACAGGAAGCACTAGGGCAGGAGAAAAAATTGCCTCCATTGCTGCTCCCATGTTCAAGAAATTATCATTGGAGTTAGGTGGTAAAAATCCAGCCATCATTTTTGCTGATTGTGATTGGGAAAAGATGATGAGAGAAACCATTCGTTCTTCATTTACCAATCAAGGGCAAATATGTTTATGTACTTCTCGATTGTTGATTGAAGAAACTATTTATGAAAAATTCAAAGCTGAATTTATAGAAAAAGTTAAGCAATTAAAAGTTGGCAATCCGTTGGAAGAAGCTTCACGTCAAGGAGCAATTGTTAGTAAAGTTCATTTTGATAAAATTATGCACTGCATTGAAGTTTCCAAACAAGAAGGTGGAACTATTTTATGTGGTGGCAATGCTGTAATATTAGAAGGGAAAAATGTAAATGGTTATTTTATTGAACCAACTGTGATTGAAGGATTGGGTGCTAATACACAAACCAATCAAGAAGAAATTTTTGGTCCATTTGTATCACTTCAATCTTTTAAAAATGAAGAGGAAGCCTTGCAATTAGCCAATGCAACAAACTATGGATTGGCTGCAACTGTTTGGACGAACAATATTTCAAAAGCCAATCAAATAGCATTAAAAGTAGAGAGTGGAATTGTTTGGGTAAATTGTTGGTTGGTTCGTGATTTAAGAACACCATTTGGAGGAGTAAAAAATAGTGGGGTAGGTAGAGAAGGTGGTTGGGATGCATTGCGTTTCTTTACTGAACAGAAAAATATTTGCATTGAACTATAACAATTTAAAGAATTGTTTGGGGTTGGGTGTTTGGAGTTGGTTTGTTTTATTGTTAGGATAAAATTTCTTTAAAAGAATAAATTATACAATGGCAACTATTCAACGATTTCAAGATTTAGAAATATGGCAATTGGCAAGACAATTGGAGAATGATATTTTTGTTATTCTTAAAGAAGGGTTGTTGGCGAAAGATTTTTCTATAAAAGATCAAATGAGCAGAAGTGCTGGTTCTATCATGGACAATATAGCTGAAGGTTTTGGAAGGGGAGGTCGAAATGAGTTTATACAATTTTTAAGTATTGCCAAAGCATCTGCAGCAGAATTACAGTCTCAATTAACTAGATGCTTGGATAGATCTTATATTAATCAAGAAGTCTTTCAGAAACTTGACTCTTCTACATTGTTAATTGGGAATAAAATTGGAGCATTAATTCGGCACTTAAACGAAGCTGAAATCAAAGGTCAAAAGTTTCTAAATAGATCAGAACTAAAATCTATAATAAATAAAACAACTCAACAATCAACACCAAACACGAAACACCAAACAAATAAAATAAACCAAGAAACGATTCATACTAACAATGCTGCCAAACCTTTAGGAGCTTATCCCCACGCAAGAAAAGTGGATAATCTTTTGTTCCTTTCAGGCATAGGTTCAAGAAGTGCAGTTGATAATAAAATACCTGGTTTGGAATTAGATGAAAATGGAAATATTCTTAAGTATGATATTGAAGCTGAAACGCATCAAGTAATGGCCAATGTAAAAGCAGTGTTAGAAGCAAGTGGAAGTAGTTGGGATAAGATAGTTGACGTAACTGTGTTTCTCACAAACATGAAAAAAGATTTTCCTATTTATAATAAAATTTATGGTGAATATTTTAAAGATGTAGAAGCATGTAGAACAACTGTAGAAGTGAAAAGTTTACCAACGCCAATAGCTATAGAATTAAAAGTAATTGCAACGATTGAATAATAAATTGTTTGATGTTTGAAGTTGGGTGTTGTTTGTTTTGCAGTTACTTTAAGCATAAACAACACCCAACTCCAAACACTCAACTTCATACAACATTAATATGAGCTTTGAGAATAATCTAGACTTTGCGAAACAGCTTGATGAAAAAGATGAATTGAAATCTTTCCGTTCCAAATTCTTCATCCCACAACATGAAGGAAAAGATACTGTTTATTTTACAGGAAATTCATTAGGGCTTCAGCCAAAGTCAACACTAGCTTACATTCAACAAGAGTTAAATGATTGGGCACTGTTTGGTGTTGAAGGACATTTTCATGCAAAAAATCCTTGGTTAAGTTATCATGAAATTTTTCCAAAATTGTTAGCCCCAATTGTTGGAGCAATGGAAGATGAATTGGTTGTAATGAATCAACTTACAATAAATCTTCATTTGTTGATGGTTAGTTTTTATCAACCAACAAAAGAACGGTACAAAATTATCTGTGAAGCAAAAGCTTTTCCATCAGATCAATATGCTTTGGAATCTCAAGTTAAATTTCATGGATTAAATTATGCCGATGCTGTTATTGAAGTTGCTCCAAGAGAAGGTGAATATACCATTCGTTTAGAAGATATTTTATCAACTATTGAACAACACAAAGACTCTGTTGCGTTGGTGTTGTTTGGTGGTGTAAATTATTATACTGGTCAAGTTTTTGATATGCCGACTATAGTAAAAGCTACACATGCAGTTGGTGCACTTTGTGGTTTTGATTTAGCCCATGCAGCAGGTAATGTTGAATTAAAATTACACGATTGGAATGT
>JAGOUF010000138.1 GCA_018061385.1 Chitinophagaceae bacterium
ATTATAATCAGTAAAATATCCACCAGCTAAAATTTTTCCGTCAGCTTGAGGTGCTAAAGAGCTTACATTATAGCTATAGTTAACATGATATGTAAATCCTGAACCACCACTATTAAAAGTTGTATCAATGCTTCCATCGCTATTTATAAGGGCTATATCACTAAGGGCTATTAAATTGTATGCTCTAAATGCTCCCCCCAATAATATTTTTCCCGATGGAAGCACTAAAATACTATAAATAAAACCCATACCATAAATTGGTGAATTAATACCACTAGCAGAATTAAATGTTGGGTCGAAACTGCCATCGCTATTTAGGCGACATATACCATTTACCGTTATGTTATTGTACTTTTGAAAAAAACCGCCAATCAAAATTTTGCCATCGGGTTGAATGGCTATTGCTCTAACCGAAGCACTTGCACCAATACCACCATAGTTGAATGTAGTATCTCTGCTGCCATCTGCATTTATTCTCATTAGATTACAGTCTACGCTTGAAGTATTTAAGTACCCTTCACCATTGTAAGAAGTTATTAAGCCCCCAATTAAAATTTTACCATTTGGCAATATTGCATGAGCAATAACACTTGCTGCAGAAGACCCTGATCTTGGGCCAGAAAAACTATTGTAACCTACGTCTGTAGGGTTAAAGGTTTGGTCGCCATAGAATTGTGCATTGGTTAATTGAACAAGGATTAGTAAAGTGAATACAAGTAAAACTCTTTTCATAAATGCTATTGTTAAGTAAACGATTTGATATAGGTAAAATTAAGGTAATGGATTGAAAAAAAGATTGATTGTATATCGTTTTTTATCATTTCAACGCTAGAATAAATTTACTAAACATTTACACTTTAGCTCAACAAGTTTTTCATACGTCTAGATGTTATTAAATTTAAGCATTCAACAACGCATAACATTGATTTGCAATTTCCAATTCTTCATTGGTTGGTACCACCAAAACTTGCACTTTTGATGCAGTTGTTTGAATGGCTTGAATACCACCTTCAATAGCTTGGTTCTTTTCAACATCAACTTCAATGCCTAAAAATTCAAGATTTTTTACTGCAAGTTCTCTCATGGTAGCATCGTTTTCGCCAATACCACCTGTGTAAACAATAGCATCTAAACCACCCATTGCAGTTGCATAAGCTCCAATATATTTTTTAATTCTATAAGCATACATTTCATAAATTAAAGCAGCATCTTCATTGTTTTCAGTAATGGCTTTTTTAACTTCTCTCATATCACTAAAACCACAAAAACCTAGTAAGCCACTTTTTTTGTTGAGTAAATGATCTACCTGACTCAAGTCGTATTTCAAAGAATTTACTAGATGAAAAATAATAGTAGGATCAATATCGCCACATCTTGTTCCCATAATTAATCCACCCAGTGGTCCTAAACCCATGGTGGTATCAATACAATTTCCTGCATCAACTGCCGACATACTCGATCCATTACCTAAATGAATGGTAATTATTTTTGCTTGGGTATTTTGTAAATATTCCATTGCTTTAGCAGAAACATATTTATGGCTCGTACCATGAAAACCATAAGCCCTAATATGGTTTTTAGTGAATAGTTCTTGTGGAATAGCATACCTGTAAGCCTTTGGTGGCATGGTTTGATGAAAAGCTGTATCAAAAACTGCAATTTGTGTAGCCGATGTAAATATTTTCTCTGCCACTTCAATACCTGTAAAGTTTGCAGGTAAATGCAATGGTGCTAAAGGTATTAACTGAACAATTTTATCTTTTACAGCCTGGTTAATTGTAATGGTTGTAGAAAAATTAATGCCACCATGTACAACTCTATGGCCAACAACTTTAATATCGCTTAATTGTTCAATTACCGCAATTGCAGGTTGTGTTAATAGCTCAACTACATATTGCAATGCTTCATTGTGGTTGGTAATATTTTTATTTTCTTTAATTACTTGTTCATTGTTGTGTAAGTAAGTTTTATGTGTGAGTGTTGCATTGTCTAAACCAATTCTATCAACTAAGCCGCTACACAATAAGCTAGCTTCAGGCATTTCAATCAATTGATATTTTAAAGAACTACTACCTGAATTTATTACAAAAATTTTCATACAATTGGTCTTTTATTGTTGTGCTTGAATGGCAGTAATAATTACTGTGTTAAAAATATCATCAATGGTACAACCTCTGCTTAAATCATTTACAGGTTTATTCAATCCTTGTAACATTGGGCCAATAGCCAATGCACCAGTTTCTCTTTGTACAGCTTTATAAGTATTGTTTCCTGTGTTTAAATCAGGAAAAATTAAAACACTTGCTTGGCCAGCAACCAATGAGTTGGGTAATTTTTGTTTACCAACAGTTGGGTCAACTGCAGCATCGTATTGAATTGGGCCTTCAATTTTTAAATCGGGTCTTTGTTGTTTTACAATTTCAGTTGCTCTTCTTACTTTCTCAACATCAGCACCTTCGCCAGATGTTCCAGATGAGTAAGAAAGCATGGCTACTCTTGGCTCTAAGCCAAACATAATGCTACTCTCGGCCGATGAAATTGCAATTTCTGCTAACTGCTCACTTGTAGGATTTGGATTTACGGCACAATCGCCAAATACACAAACTCTATCGGGTAAACACATAAAAAATACACTTGATACTGTATTTACATTGGGCTTTGTTTTTACAAATTGTAATGCTGGGCGAATGGTGTGTTGTGTTGTATGTAATGCACCAGAAACCATGCCATCTGCATGACCTTTATATACCATCATTGTTCCAAAATAAGAGACGTCCGTCATTAAATCTCTTGCCATTTCTAGCGTTACATTTTTTGCTTTTCTTAATTCATACAATGTTGCTGCATAGTCTTCAAATAAAGGTGATCTTGCAGGATTAATGATATGAACGTCATTGGTATTTAGCGATAAGTTTAAACGTATAATAGCATCTTTTATATCAGCTTCATTGCCTAAAATAGTTAATTCAACAACATCTTTTTTTACTAATTGAGCAGCAGCTGCCAATACTCTATCATCATTTCCTTCAGGTAATACAATATGTTTCTTTTGCGATTTTGCTCTCTTCAATAATTGGTATTGAAACATTCTTGGGGTAATACCTTCTGGTTGAAAAGTAATGAGCTTGTCTTCAAAAGATTTTGTATCTACATATTGTTCAAATAAGGAAATGGCCAATTCAATTTTTTCTTTATTGTCTGCAGTAATATTTGATTGTGTAGAGCCTACTAAATTTACAGTTTGAAAAGTACCAGTTTCAACTTGTATTATGGGTACAACGGTTTGTAAACCTTCAATCAATTGTAAAATAGGAGGTTCAGGCTCTAGACCACCAGTTAAAATTAAGCCAGCAATTTTTGGATAATTTTTTGAGAGATTGGCTTGTAAAGCAGCTAAAATAATATCGCCTCTATCGCCAGGTGTTACAATCAATGTATTCTCTTTTAAGCGTAGCAAACAATTTCTCAATTGCATGGCTCCTACAATTTCATGATCTACCTGATTGGAGAGTAAACTTTTTCCAAATAAAACTTTTCCATTTACAGCTTCACAAATTTCTTTCATGGTAGGGTTACCCAAATTTTTATTGCTAGGAATAACACTACGTAGCAAATCTTTAGGCAGCCTGTTGCTCAATATTTTTGTTAAATCGCCAATTAATAAAGGGTTTGTTTTGTTGGCAACAATAGCCAATACCTGTACTTCTTTATCATCAAAGCTTTTATAATTCGATACAATGTTGTTGGCAATATCTTCTACATCATCTCCATTTGCATTCATAATTAGCAATGCAGGTATGCCTAAATTTTTTGCAATAGAAATGTTGGTATCAAATTCAAATGCCAATCCATCGCCCATAAAATCAGTTCCTTCTACCAAAATAAAATCGTGTGTTTCTTCTAGCTTTTTATATTTTGTAATAATTGTATCTATTACAAAAGCCGTGTTGCCATTGCTTCTGTGTTGCAATACTTCATCTCGTGTAAACGAAAACATATCTTCATATGGAATGGTTAACCCAAAATGAGTTGCAATGGTTTCTATATGTATATCTTTTCCTTTATGCGAAGGCTCATTAATCACTGGCTTGAAATAAGCAATTTTTTTAGCTTTTCCTGCAAGTAAGTTTGTAAGCCCTAATGCAATTACAGTTTTGCCACAAAAAGGCTCTGTCGATGCAATGTAAATAGCGTTAGACATTATATTTTTTTATGTATGTAAAATGAATGTTTTTTTTGGAATAGCAAAATTTCTAATTTTTTATAGAGGGGCAAGTGATATTTGTCATATTTAAACATGATAATTTTCTTGCTTAGTCAATAAAATGAACCCATTTGTATTCTATAAAGCTTCTTCAATGTGAATGCTATAAACGATTTTTTCTAGTTACTTTTACTTGAATTAAAAGTTGTATTTACTTGTTACAGAAAGTTAAGTTTATTAGAGTTGTATCGTTATTAATAATAGCTATGGTTTTGGCCGCAGTAGTTTGTAGTTATAAAGGGAATAGTTGGGAGGAGTCGATACGAACAATCTTATACAAAGCCAAAGGCGATTCTGTTCCTTCTTTTGCAACAGAGATAGTTGACGCAAATGGAGTTCCCAAAGTTTATTATGCACCACAAAATAACATTGCAGCTGGCACACAATACAATGCCACTATTGTTGCCAATTATGCCATTAATTATTTTGAACAATATCAAAAGAATAACAATCCGCTTCAACTAAATTATTTCAACAATTGTATTCAATGGTTAAAAAAAGAAGCTACACCAAATAACAGTGCTTTGCTGTATTATTTTAATTGGCAACAGCCTTGGTATGTTCAAGTAAAAGGAAATTTTACCAGTGGTATTACTTCGGGCAGAGCAATTGAAGCTTTTGTATTGGCTTTTGAACAAACAAAAGACAGCAGTTATTTAGAATTGTGTAAAGCTCTTGTAAGAGGATATTATTTGCCAATAGAGAATGGTGGTTTTACCTATAAATCAACGAATGGTTGGTGGTACGAAGAAATTGCTGATACCAATTTACAAACGCCAAAAATATTAGATGGACATATTTATGCAGTGTTGGGTGTACAAAAATATGTACAACGTTCAAAAGACGATTCTGCTATAACTGTTGTAAACAAAGGGATTGAAGCTTTGAAAAATAACTTACAACAATACGATGCTGGCGAAGGAAAAATTTTTTACGATCAATATGGAAAGATTGCAGATAAAAAGTATCAGCAAATTTTAGTGAATCAAATGCATGAATTGTGGAAGATGACCAATGATGATTTTTTTAAGAAGTATTATCAAAAATGGAATGCTCCAATTACTAAAAATTATATCTTGAAAATTGTACAAGAAAAAAATATTTCTGGTTTACTACTCTACTTTATATTAACAGCAATTGTATTTTTTGTTGAACTTATATTTTTTCGTGTACTGAATAAAAATTAAACATTACTATTTATTTAGCAAGTTGCTTAAAGCTGCATCAATTGTTTTATACTTAAAATTAAAACCAGCTATTTCTATTTTTTTGCTACTTACTGTAGTGCTTTTTAAAACTTCAATACTCATTTCTCCCAATATTATTTTAAGCATAAACGATGGAACATAAATAGGAATATAAAATTTTCCTTTTACTTTTTTTGCAATGGATAGTGTAAGTATTTTGTTGTTTACAGGATTTGGAGCAACTGCATTATAACTTCCTTGCATATTTTCATGTTCAATGGCATATATAAATTGATTGCATAAATCATCAATATGTATCCAACTTATTATTTGTTTTCCATTGCCTAATATTGCTGCAATGCCCATTTTTATTGGGTTTAAAAACTCTTTTAATGCACCACCTTTTGTACTTAGTACAATACCAGTTCTTAATTTTACCAATCTAATATTTTGTTGTGTTATTGGTTCAATACTTTCTTCCCATAGCTTACAAGTATTGCCTAGATAATCGCTAAATGGAGCATCCACTTCTTCAAAACCATTGGAGTGCAAACTTGGGTCAGGGCCATACCAACCAATTGCACTTGAGCTAATTACTGCTTGCACTTTGTTGGAATTTTGTTGCAATGCTTTTACCAACAATGCACTGCTTTGAATACGGCTATCTAATATTTCTTTTTTTCTGCTAACACTCCATCGTTTATCTGCAACGCCAGCACCAGCTAAATGCACTATATAATCAGTTTTTGTAAACACACTTGCGTCAATGGTTTGTTCCTCAACATTCCAGATGGCATAACTTAAATTGGGCGTACTTGTTTCTTTTTTACTTCTACTTAAAACAATTACGTGGTAATTTCTTGCCAACAACAATTCAGTTAATCGGCTACCAACCAATCCAGTTCCACCAGTTATTAAAACAGTTTTCATTTTTTAATATTTTTTTTCTTAAATGCTAAATTGCTTAAACGATTGTACACTTGTTTAAGCTTTTGATTTAATATTCTAACAAATTCAAAGCATAAGGGTTCATTTATACAAATGCTTATTATATTTCACCATAAATTTACAGCATGAAGGTAGGTATTATTGGAGGGGGAATTGCAGGTTTAAGTACAGCATTGGCTTTGCAAAAGGCTGGGTATGAT
>JAGOUF010000139.1 GCA_018061385.1 Chitinophagaceae bacterium
AAGATTTTTACAAACCAACAATGATGTTTTAAGTAGTACACTTGAACCAACACAGTATTTTATGAATACTGTAAAGTTTACACACAGACAACGCAGGTACGAAGGTTTTGCTGCACAAGCTGCTTTGCCTTTATACTCGTCTAGTTACGATAGAGGAGAAGGTTATGCAACAAGGCCCATTCGACCAATTGGTAGTAGTTGTGGGCAAGTATCTTTTCCAATAAATTTTATAGATTTAAAACCCTATTTAGCAGGCCCTGCAATGACTTTGAGGGTTAGTGCTGTTGGCAGTGCAAACAATACAAGAACAGTTTTGGTGAAGTTGAATGGAACCAATGTAAGCAATTTTCAAATGGATTATTTTTATGATGCCCAAATAGAAGAATTTGGAATTCCGGTAAGTACAATTGCTAGTGGAACTGCCAACTTTATACACATTAATGAAAGTACAGTTGATTGCGATGAGTTTAGATTGGTTAAAGATGAATTGAAATATCCAAGAACTTTAGATGGAAACAATCAAGGCAGTTTAATGTTGAATTTACCTGCTTCAAACGATGGACATTATTTGAACTTTTTTAATTTTGATTACACTGGTGGAACGCCCATTTTATATGATTTAACAAATGGTAAAAGATATGTTGGAGATGTTAGCGTAGCTGATACCATTAAATTTTTAACTGAAGCTTCTACAGTTGCAACCAATTTAGTGTTGGTAAATAGTGCAGCATCAAATGCTTTAGAAATTGCCAATTTAGAAACTAGAAATTTTGTTAACTACAGCAATGTTGCCAATCAAGGAAATTATTTAATTATTTCCAATCCATTAATTTATGGAACGGGAAATGAAAACTATGTTGAGCAATACAAACAATATAGAAGCAGTGTTGTTGGAGGAAGTTATCAAGCAATTATTGCAGACATTAACGAACTGACTGACCAGTTTGCTTATGGCATTAATAAACATCCATTGTCTATTAGAAATTTTTTGAGTTTTGCAAGAACCAATTTCACCAATTCACCAAAATTTGTTTTTTTAATTGGTAAAGGATTGAACTATATTGAATTTAGAAATAACGAAGATGAACCAGATATTGAATACCAAAATTTAGTACCTACTTGGGGACATCCTGCATCAGATAATTTATTAAGTGCTGCTTCAAACAACAATGCAACACCACAAATTCCGATTGGTCGTTTAAGTGCAGTTTCTGCCAATGAAGTAGGTATTTATTTGGCAAAAGTAAAACAGTACGATTCTGTTCAAAACAACACCAACTATACAGTTGCCAATAAAGCTTGGATGAAAAATGTATTGCAAGTTGCAGGTGCAAACGATTACAATATCAATGCTGAATTAGATGAATATTTAACGAAGTATAAAGCGTTAATTCAAGATACATTGTTTGGTGCAAAAGCAACCAATTTCGATAAGTTGGCAGATCCTTCGGCTTACACTCAATCATTGAGAAATTTTAAAAATATTTTTGAAAAAGGAGCATCTATCATTACATACTTTGGTCACTCATCTGCCACCAATTTAGATTTTAACTTAGACAATCCAAGTGCATACAACAATCAATATCGTTATCCAATATTTATGGTAAATGGTTGTGATGCTGGTAATTTATTTATGTACGAATCGCAACGATTGAATTTAAAAACAACGTTGTCGGAAAAATTTATTTTAGAACCACAAAAAGGAGCAATTGGTTATTTAGCAACCACCAATTATGGAGTAGTCAATTATTTAGATTCTTTTACCACTAAATTTTATCGTTCAATTAGCACTTCAGAATACAATAAATCATTTGGAGAAGTAATTAAATCTGGTATTACTAAAGTGTTAAACGATGCAGGTTCAAACGATTTCTTTGCACGTTTTCATGCAGAACAATATGCTTTTCATGGAGATCCTGCAATTAAATTAAATGGCGAAAATCTCCCAGATTATGCAGTTGAAACTAGTGAAATGAGTGTAACGCCCAATTTTATTTCTACTGCCAACGATTCGTTTTATGTAAAAGTAAAGTTATACAATTTAGGAAAATTCACCAGTGATTCTGTGAATGTTAGATTAGAAAGAAAGTATCCAAATGGCAATACTGTTACAGCTTTTTCAAAAAGATTTGCAGCCATTTCATCGGTTGATTCAGTAACAATTGCATTGCCAATTGTAGCCAATAGAGATAAAGGAAACAATGAAATAACTGTTACAATTGATTATACCAATAGCATTACAGAAGCCAGTGAAACCAACAATAGTGCAACGATTATCGCAGTTGTAAGCGAAGCAGCAATTGTGCCTGTTTATCCTTACAATTATTCAATTGTAAATACAACATCTTTTAAGTTGGCTGCATCAACTGCAAATCCACTTTCAGAAAGTAAGGGGTATGTAATGGAAATTGATACAACCACTCAATTCAATTCAGCTTTGAAATTTACGCAAACTAAAACGAGTGTTGGGGGCGTACTTGAATTTGATTGTGGTATAACCTTAACAGATAGTACAACTTATTATTGGAGAGTTGCAGTTGACGAACCTACTAAGGTTTGGCATCAAGTTTCTTTCACGTATAAAAATCAACCCAATGTTGGTTTTACGCAACAACAGTATTATCAGCACACAGAAAGTAGTTACGATAGAATGTATTTAGATAGTGCTAGTAGAAAATTAATTTTTAACAATAAGCCCAACAACCTTTTTGTACTACATTCTATTTATCCATATAGTGGAACAGAAGATCAACAATTTAGTATTAAAGTAAATGGAGCAGGTATTATTGCTAGTGCTTGTTTGGGCAGCTCTGTTATTATCAATGTTATTGACACACTTACATTTAAACCTTGGGAAAATTTAACCAATCCGTTTGGTGCTGAGCCCACTTGCGATGCAAATAGAAAGTACAATTTTGAGTATAGTTATACAACAAGTTCTGCAAGAAATGATGCTTATCAGTTTTTGCAGAGCATTCCAAATGGAATGTTGGTTGCTGTACGTTTAGTGTTTGATGGAGAAGAAGTTTGGGCACCAGAATGGGCAAGTGATACCACAACTTATGGTTCTGGAAATACTTTGTATCATTTCTTAAAAGGTCAAGGTTTGGCGATTGATTCATTCAATTTGCCAAGAACTTTTGGAATTATTTTTAAGAAAAATGATAGTACAAGTTTTAGCCCTCGTTCACAATTTACAACAGGCCTTTACGATAGAGTTGTAATGAGTGTAGATTATGAATCTAAAGATACTTTGGGGTATGTAAGTTCTCCAAAATTTGGTCCTGCAAAAACTTGGAAAAATGTATTGTGGAAAGGTGCAGGTGACGTAAGTTCTATTGCCAACCTACAAGTAATTGGTATTGATACAAATGGTATTAAAACTACCTTGTACACTTTAGATACTTTGCAAACAAGTTTTGACATAAGTAGTGTAAGTGCAACTCAATATCCTTTCATTCAATTGAAAATGCAAACGGTTGATACAATTCTTGCAAAACCTTATCAACTAAAAAGTTGGAGTGTAGAATACGATGCTGTTGCTGAAGGTGCAATTGCTCCAAACTTATATTTCAATATTCCCGATTCGGCAGGTATGGCAACAAGCTTTGCTAGCGATACTTTAAGTGGTGGATTTGCATTTAAAAATGTAAGCAAAGTAGGATTGGACAGTTTAACTTTTAAAGCGGTATTGTACAATCAACGATTGGGTACAATTTATACCTACGAATTGCCAAAAACCAGAGCCTTGTTAGCAGGCGATACTTTACATGCAAATTTTGCCATAAATGTTGCTGCCTTGCCACAAGATAATTACAACTTGTATTTGGTTTTAAACGAAGGTGGTAAACAAAAAGAACAGTATTTGTTTAATAACTATTTATACAAATATGTTTATTTAAAAACCAATTTAATTGTACCAGTTAAATTACTAAGTTTTGTTGCAAAACCTGTTGGTGTAAGTGTTGATGTGAATTGGGAGGTTACAGAAGAAACCAACATGCAACAATACCAGCTTGAACACAGCAGTTCAACAAGCAATTTTAAAACTTTGAGTGCAGTTGTTGCAAAAAATAATATTGGTAAAAATTCGTATTCATATCGTCATTTAAACCCAATTATTGGTAGCAATTATTATCGTTTAAAAATGATGAATAAAGATGGGTCGTTTATTTATTCACCAGTTCAATTGATTCAATTCAATAAAGGAACAATTGTAAACGTATATCCAAATCCTGCAACCAATTTTATAAAAATTACTGTTAACAAAACTGGCAATCAAATAAATACAGCCATATTGTACAATAGTTTTGGGCAATTAATGAATACAGTACATTTTAATGGCGAAACTCAAATGAATGTAAGTAAACTGTCGGCAGGAACTTACTTAGTAAGAGTAAATGATGGAACTGTAATACAAACATTTATAATTCAAAAAAAATAAACGGGTAGTATGTCGAAAGTCGATTCTTAGAATCGGCTTTTTTTTAAACAATTTTTTGTAGCCATAAGTATTTCTTTTACTTTTACGATATACATTCACCATCAATTTACTCCATTATTTTATAGCATAATTCTACTTATCTATTTATTTTACTGGTAAAGTGCAACTTTGCTCAAGCAAACAACAAATCAATCGATGAAAGGTGTTTTAAAAACAATTGTATTTATAAGTTTTTTCTTTACAGCACAAACGCTACAAGCTCAATTTAGAAAGTACTCTAATGAGTTTTTAAATATTGGAGCTGGTGCAAGAGGTTTAGCAATGGGTGGTGCACAAGTAGCTACTGTTAAAGATGCAACTGCAGGGTATTGGAATCCTGCTGGATTGGTTTATGTAAAAAATGAACCATCTTTAGTTGTAATGCATGCAGAATATTTTGCAGGAATTGGCAAGTACGATTTTGCAGGATTGGCATTGCCTTCTAAAAATGGAAAACGAACATTGGGTATTAGTTTTTTGCGTTTTGCTGTGGATGATATTCCCAATACCTTATTTTTAATAGAACCCGATGGTTCGCCAAACTACAACAACATAACAAGTTTTTCATCTGCCGATTATGCAGTATTGTTAAGCTATTCTCAAATACTTAAACAAAAAGATGATTTGTTTATAAGCTTTGGTGGTAATGCAAAAATTATACATAGAAGCGTTGGTAGCTTTGCAAAAGCTTGGGGATTTGGATTGGATGCTGGAATTCAAATTAAAAAAAATAAATGGATGTTTGGGGTTACATTAAGAGATGTTACAACCACATTCAATGCGTGGAGTTTTACTTTTACAGATAGAGAAAAAGAAGTGTTGTACTTAACCAATAACGATATTCCAACCAAAAGTACAGAGCTTACAGCCCCACGTTTAATTGGTGCAGTTGCCAAAAATTTTGTATTTAACAGTAAGTTTAGTTTATTGGCAGAAGCCAACTTGCATTTTACTTTCGATGGGAAAAGAAACACCGTAATTAGTACCAACCCAATTAGCATAGATCCTAATTTAGGTATTGAAGCCAACTTAAATAACAGCGTTTTCTTAAGAGCTGGTATCTCTAATTTTCAAAGAGCATTGGCAGATGGTGATACAACCAATCAAAAAAAAGTATGGATTTTTCAACCAAGTTTTGGTGCAGGATTTAAGTTTGGTAACGTAGGAATTGATTATGGATTTACCAATTTAGCCAATCAAAGCAATCCGTTATATACCCATATTTTTAGCTTAAGAATAGATTTGGTAAAAAAAGAAAAATAGCTTTTTGTAAGTGTACTATAACACATTTGTATTATACAATACCGTAAATAATTATGCGTAAACTCATTACAATATTTGTTCTTACTTGTTTGACCAATATTAGTTTGGCTCAAACATTTAATAACGAATGGATCGATTATTCAAAAACTTATTACAAGTTTAAAGTAGGAAAAACTGGGTTATATAGAATTAACCAAAATAGTTTGCCAGTTGCATTAATCAATGCTCCTGCACAACAGTTTCAGTTATGGAGAAATGGAATACAAGTACCCATTTTTACAAGTGTTGTAAATGGTGCATTGCCAACTAATGGTTATATAGAATTTTGGGGAGAACAAAATGATGGCTTGCCAGATAAAGCTTTGTATAGAGTGGCTTCCAATCAATTGTCTGATAAAATTAGTTTGCATTCAGATACGGCAATTTTCTTTTTGACCATCAATACCAACATAGCAAATAATTTACGATATGTAGATGATGCAAATAATGTTGCTGCAAATACATTGCTTCCTGAACCTTTTTTTATACATACTCAAAGAGTTGATTTTAAAGAACAGTTGGCAAGAGGCTTTGGTCAAGATGTGGGTGAAAGAGTTACGTCATCCTCTTACGATGTTGGTGAAGGTTGGGGTACAAGAGATATTTATCAAACCTCACCTTATACTTTTTCAATGAATAATTTATTTCCATATACAAGTGGCTCAAATGCTTCTGTAAGTATGGCAGTAAATGGAGTATCTTATTCATCGAGAAATGTTTCGTTGAAATTGAACAATACTGCTTACATCAACAATCAATTGTTGGCTACTCAGCAATCAGCAGTATT
>JAGOUF010000140.1:0-1575 GCA_018061385.1 Chitinophagaceae bacterium
CCAATAGTTGTACCATTTACAGAACCAGAGTAAGCTGAAATACTTATAGCATTTGCACAATCATCGTTGGCAGGAGCTGCTGGTGCAGAACCACTTGTATAAGAGTAAACTGTTGCATTACAACCAGTTGCTGGTCCTGCAGAATTTTTAGGAACAATGTACCAGTAATATAGAGTGTTAGGTTGAATGCCAGTAATACCAACATTGGTGTTTCCTGTTGTACCCAAAAGTGATGGAGGGTTTACAGTACCATGATACACATCATAAGATGTTGCTGTTGCTGCTGCATTCCATGATAAATTTACACTCGGTAAATAGGTTACATTGGTTGCAGCGTTTGCAGGTGCAATTGTTGTTACACATGCTGGTACACTTGCTGCTGCTGTTTCTACTAAAATATCGTCTACAATAATTGCCCAACCTTCATCTATAGCATTGTAGCAATTAAAACCTAAAAATACATTTCCAGTTGCACTTGGCGTATAAGAAATTGTAGCTTGTACAAAGCTTGTATTTGTTAAACTAGCACCACCTGCATTGTCCCAAATTGTGTTGGTTTGTGCTGCAATAGTAGCAGCATTGCCCAATGTTACTTTTAATTTTTCTGGATATGTTGCAGAACGAATTCTGTACCAAAACGAAATTGAATAAGTTGTACCTGCTGTCATTGATAAACTTGGAGAAATCATCCAAGCGTCTGCAGCACTGGTTAAACTATATTCAACCAACATGCTATTGTTGCCAGTATTGGCATAAGGATAAGGACCATCAACACCAAAAGTTCCTAAATCGTTTCTTTCCCAATTATTTCCTGTACCGCCGTTTATTCGTGTCCAGTTTGTGGGTGGAAATGTATTCCCTGTTTCAAAACCTTCAGATAACAATGTTTGTGCATGTACACTACTTAGTGTAATTGCAGCAATAAGTAATAAGTAAATTTTTTTCATCTTTTTAAAATTTATATAAAAGTAAAGTAAATAATGCCTAAAATAATTTTAAAAAAATTAAAAACAAATAAAACTTAATATTTCTTTTTATAAACTGTATAAAAAAGCAAAAGAACTGGTACACATAAATTTAAATACTGTAGGATTTTTTTTAATAAAGCAGCAATTTTTTTAGGCTGAGTGTCTTAAAAATGCTTCCCCAAATTATTACTTATTCAAAAGATTGGTTATGTACATACAAAGCCTTCAACCAGCATATACAAACGACATTAGCTATTTGCATGTTGTTGCAGATAAGGTTGGTCAACTAACCATTAAAGTATTAAACGTGCATGGTATGATTGCAAAAAAATTAACCACTTTTGTTGAAGAAGGAACACAACAATTGGATATTAATTTTAGCGATTTAAATAACGGAAATTATATTTTAAATGCTTTTAGTGGAGATGTTTTTATAAAAAGTTTTCCATTAATAAAGCTATAAACTCGTTTAGGGGGTGTTTTTTTAAAGTCCTGCCAATTTAATTGGTGGGACTTATTCTTTCCAAAACAATTTTACTCTATTGGCTACATTTTCTCTTATGCTTAGGTAATAGAAATTATAATCGGCAATATGATAGTTTTTTGT
>JAGOUF010000140.1:1675-6567 GCA_018061385.1 Chitinophagaceae bacterium
TTTTTTAAAGTCCTGCCAATTTAATTGGTGGGACTTATTCTTTCCAAAACAATTTTACTCTATTGGCTACATTTTCTCTTATGCTTAGGTAATAGAAATTATAATCGGCAATATGATAGTTTTTTGTTCGTAGTAAAAAGCTACCAAAAAAACGAGGATGTTTAGCCCACAACACTCCATTGTGCACCATTGCATTGGTAACTTTAGGTACAAGTTTATTAAAGTTTTTTAGTATTGAACCTTTATTGCTTTTAATGCTTGCATTGGGTAAATTTGTATTCCATGTAAGTGGGTTAGTAACTACAATTTTTTCTTTTTCTTGGAACACATAATCGGGCTCATAATTTTCTTCAAAAGTTCGCCAAGTACAAAAACAGTTGGTGCTATTTTCTGTAGCACAAGGTTGAATGTTGGCAAAATAATTGGCTTCAACCGGCATACCTACTAAGTAAGCAACTACCAATTTATTTTGCAATTTTTTTCCATCAAAATATTCTTTCAACAGTCTTTTTGCATGTGTAGTACCTTGACTATGTGCTGCTATAATTATTGGTTTACCATTGTTGTAATGTTGTAAATAATATTCAAAAGCAAGTTTAATATCGGCATAAGCTATTTCAAAAGCTGCCAATGCATGTATTGAATCTTCTTTATTGCTTGGTAAATAAGCAAAATAATTTGCTTGCCTATATCGTGGAGCAAAAACTCTTCCAACAGCATTAAAAATACTTGCTTGATATAAAATGCTATTAAAATCTGTTTTTGCATTAATTAAGGGATCGTCAATTGGAGCATTCCAACCCAATGTTTTTTCTTTATCTAAATAACTTGTTGGGTAAAGAAAAAAAACATCAACAGTAGAATCTGATGTGAAGTTTTCTCTTAAATCTTTTGGAATGCTATCGCTTGGGTCGTGCTTCCAAGGATGAGCAGCCCAATAATCTAAATTGGTATAATCTGGTTCTCCTGTATTGCTTTTAAAAGTATAATTATTGGCATATTTTACATAAGATGTTTTGCAAGAAAAACATACAATTATAAAACAGAAGCCAACAAAATATTTTATCATACTCTTTTAATTTACAAAAGCAATTATATAAACTTTACCCAAACAAACACATCGAGAAGAAGATTGTTTTTAATGGCTGCTTTTTCTTGAATTCCTTCTAAATGAAAACCAGCTTTTTGTAAAGCTTTCATACTGGCTTTATTGTATGCATATACTCTTGCCATTACACGATTGACAGAATAATTTTTTTGAATATGCTCTACAATGGTTTGAATTGCATTGGTGGCAATGCCCTTGCCCCAAAATGTTTCTCCAACAAAATAGCCCAACTCAACGGTATTTCTATAAACATCATCATTTAATATCATACCAATTCCTCCAACAACATTGCCTTGAAATTCTATTGCAAATTTTGTTACAGGTTGTGCTGTACTTTCTTTATTGATCCATTGTAAGGCATCCATAACAGTGTATGGACTAGGAAAACTATCTAACACATTGCTCCAAATATTTTTGTTATTGGCAATAGCAGCAAGTTGTTGTGCATCGTCTTTTTGCCATACTCTAAGTTGTATATTGTTATTCATCATTTTTAATTTCTCTACTTAAATAATCTGTATAATCTGGTAAAGTTGCATTGTATGTTTCGTGCATAAATGGCGACGTCATAATAAAATCAGCAGTTGCTCTATCGCAAGCCATAATAATATTCCAAGTAACACATAAACGCAACAATGCTTTTACGTCGCTATCGTGTGGCTGAGCTTCCATAGGATCCCAAAAAAATATCAGCACATCAATTTCTCCTTGTGCAATCATACTTCCAATTTGTTGATCACCACCCAATGGTCCACTTAAACATTTTTTTACTGGTCGGTCTAATGCTTCTTCTAATAATTTACCAGTAGTACCTGTTGCTACTAAATTGTGTTTTGCTAAAGTTGTTTTATTGTAAATAGCCCATTCAATTAAATCAGGCTTTTTGTTATCGTGTGCAACCAAAGCAACTGTTTTGCGGGCAGGAATTTTTTTAATATTACTCATTTGATAAAAATATAAAAGACTAAACTGTAAACAACTACTAAAGACAATTAAGGCTTGTATTTACTGGTTTCAAATATTTCTTTTGAAGAAGTATTTAGCAAATCATTCAACGATTTTTTTTCATTTTTTTGCATCCATTTTTTTACAATTTGCCAACCAACAAACTTACCAATAAAACCTGGCGATTCGTTGCCAAGTGCAGGTGTATTTGGAGCTTCGGTCATATAATCTTTTATAATAGTGGGTTCGTTTACAAACAACAAATCGTTGGTAATAAAAAAGTTCCAAATATTGGTTTCATTCTTTATGCAACCATTTAATTGTGCTTGTGTGTAACCCGTTTTTATACTATCGGGAGTATTGGGTAAAAATGCATCTAATAAGTACAATCTTTTTCCTGCTTCTATCATTTGCTCTACCAATGGTTTTCCTAAAGTTCTAGCATTGTATAAATCATCAATAATAACATTTAATGCGTTGCTTGCAATATATTTTTTGTCGAATTTTTTGCTAATGAATGCAGGATACAAAGCCTGTATTGCACCATCTTGATACACAGGAAAATTGCTACCCATACTTAACTGTAATCCAATGCCCAGAATGTTTTCATCTCTCATAATACCACTCCCATTGGCATTGTTACTTAGCATAAACATGGCATCCCAAGGGCCAATATAAGTTACCAGTTGTGTAGGCAATTTGTAATTGGGGAAGTAGTGTTTTACAAACTTAAAGCCTTGTTTAATTTCATTTTCAACATCGTTAAAATTGCCAAATGTTTGTTGAGATGCGATATATACATTGTGGTATGCACTGGTAAATAATTTTACATTTTGCATAATAGAATCTGGCTGAGGATTGCTGGCTAAAATGTTCTGTAAAAAATCTACCATAAATACAGGATACTTATTAAACAGCTGTTGTATAGAGGTATCTATTTGCGTAGTATCCATTGCAAAAAAATCTTGCTCAAAATGTTGTGTACTAAGTGTTACTTGTACTTTAGAAACATCGGGAATTTGTTTTTTAGTGCCACAGCCAATCAGGACAATCAGTAATACTGCAAAAACTATTTTTTTCATAATAAAATAATTGCTGTAAATGTAGTAGAGTTTTAAATGTGTTACTTAACGGAATAGTACAAGTGTTGTTAAATAATAAAGTGCTTCAAAAATTTGAAACACTTTATTTGGGGGATTTCACACTAAAAATTATTTATTAATTAACTGGCTAGTAATAATTTCTCCTTGATTGTTTTGCTCTTCTAAAGTCCAACCATCTGTTATGGTAGCTTCTAACCAAATATTACCCGATTTTCTAAAAACTTGTGTTTGTAGTTTGTACAAACTATTAAATTCTTTTTCTAAATCGGTAACTTTCATATTTGCATGTATACAAATATCTGAGGGGGTGGTATGATTAATTTTAAAATCAAAGAGTTTTTTAATGGTACTCGAAACCCTTTTTTTTGTAGAAATAGTATGGCTATGTTTATATTCTTTTTCAAAAAATTCAATTTTCAAAAACGGAAATAAATCATTAAACAACTGTTGTACAGTTGCAATACTCATATTATCTTTTAGTATTATTTTCATTACACTATTTCAATCTAGATAACAAAAATATTCTTATGCTAAAACATAATATATGACCTTTGTCAGTAATAAAAGAAGATTTTGAGCAACTATTTTAAACTTGATAGTACTATTTTTTAAAGCAAATTTTATTTTTAAAAGTAGCGTACAAGGCAGTGTTCATATTTAATTTGCAATAAGCAGTTGTTTAAAAGCAGTAGAATCGCCCTTAAATACATTAAAATCTACTTTAGTTGTAATGCCATTTACTCGTCCATTTTCACTGTGTTGCCAAAAATGCCAATCTCTTGATATTCTTGGTTTGTCTTTTTCAAAATAATGAGCAATCCATAATGGATAGTCGTTAAACTTTTTACCCAAGTTGTTTTCATAAAAATCTACATAACTATATAGTATGGGTTTTACTTTATAGTGTTTTTCTAAAACATCTAAACATTCTTGAACTCTTAAACGCATTGTTGCAGGTGCAACACCATACAATTCTTCAACATCAAGCACTGGTGGCAAATCTCCTTTACTCAATCGTACTGTTTTAATATAATTTTCGGCTTGTAGTTTACCACTTTTGGTGGCTAAAAAAAACAAGTAGGCTCCTTTGGTAATTTGTTGTTCTTCTAGCTTCTTCCAATTGTAATTAAAGTATTTATCGGTATCGTTCAACCCTTCTGTTGCTTTTATAAACGCAAAATTTATTTTGGTATTCTTTATTTCCATTTTAGCAACTGCAGGCCAATGTATATAAGCTTGGTGTTTACTTACATCTATACCATGTAAACTGTAACCACCAGGTATTGGAATGCCAAATGCTGTGTAATAAGTAGTTACAGCAGGTTCTTGTTTATTTTGTTGATGCTTTTGGTAAATAGAATAAATAATTGGTATTGAAACCGATACGGCAATGGCCATTAACCAAAGTAGCTTTGTTACCTGTTTTTTTGTCACCTTTTAGTTCTTAGAAATGGAGCAGCAAATTGAATCATTAATTGTGAAGAAAAATAGAAAATTGCAATTTTAAAACAATGCCTGATAAACTTCATGTACTTGCCCTACCATAGCTATATTTATTTTAAAATTTTTAGGATTAAAGCTCTTTTTGTTGAATTTGCTAATGAAAATCTTCTCAAAACCCAGTTTTTCGGCTTCTGCAATGCGTTGCTCAACTCTATTTACAGCCCTAATTTCTCCATTCAAACCAACCTCTCCAGCAAAGCAAATATGTTGTGGTAAAGGCACATCTTCATAGC
>JAGOUF010000141.1 GCA_018061385.1 Chitinophagaceae bacterium
GTTCAATACTTTCCACAGTTAATGGCAATAAATACACTTTATCGGCCATCATTGGATCTGTCATAATAGTAGCAGGATTGCTATTAATTAAAATCACTTTAATACCTTCTTCACGTAAACTTCTAGCAGCTTGAGAGCCTGAATAATCAAACTCGCAGGCTTGTCCAATTACAATTGGACCAGAACCAACAATTAAAACCGATTTTATAGAATTGTCTTTTGGCATAATATTTTTTTGAAACCAGCTGTAGAATAAAAATGTAGCTCCTGTTGCGTCGCACACTTGTACGTTCTAAACATGGCTGTACTGTGAAAAAACAAATTGTGCAAATGTAAGGTTGTAGCTAGTTTTACGAGGTTATTTTTTTGAAAAATGTTTCCACAGCTTTATTTAATTTTCAACAATGAATATTCAATTGGTTCGACTTCTAAATTGTATACTAACGTTAGTTTTTGTACTTGCTAGTAAATACTATTTAATTACTTACATAGCAATTAATCAAGTGTTATTAGAAGTTTTAAATGCACAACCCATTTATAAAACACACTTTTATAAATTATACAATACAATTTTTTGGGCTTATGAATTGGTTTTGGTAGAACGGCTGAGGCATTTTAAAATGAACCCTTTGGCCGAGTGGTGGCTAAATAATTTAGAACATATATTTTTTGCAATAGTAATTAGTTTGTTGTTGTACATTTTATTGGCCATTTTTTGGCTGAAGAGTGAAACTAAAAGATTCCAACGGCTAGTTATTACAGTAATTCTATTTAATGCAATTGGTTTAATTAACGAGTGGCTACAAAATATGATGGCAAAAAGAGCTGCATTTGTTTTGTTGGAAGATGGAATGAAAGATTTAAAAATGAACTTAATAGGCTTTTGTATTTTTATTTTAACAGCATTATGTAGGTTGTTATGGCTGTCAAAAAAATCAACTACTTAATTTTGGAGCATGGGAATAAGCTTTAAACAAAATATCTATAAACTATTCAACATTCAATATTCAGTTGTCATTTTTATTGTGTTTGGGTTAACTATTCAACTAGTAAATGCACAATATTTTCCTTCTAAAATTTATCCAACAAATTACTTTGGCAATCCATTAGGAATTCCCATGCAATTGAGTGGCAACTTTGGTGAACTAAGAAAAGAACATTTTCACATGGGCTTAGATTTAAGAACCAATCAAAAAGAAAACCTACCTGTTTATGCCTCTGCAAGTGGATATATTAGCCGAATAAAAATTGAACGTTTTGGTTATGGTAGAGCCATTTACATTAAACACAACAATGGCTACACCACTGTATATGCTCACTTAAATAATTTTTACGATACACTTAATAAGTTAGTTGTAGAAAAACAATATAAAGAACAACAATGGGAGCAAGATATAGCGTTTGCACCCAATCAATTTGTTGTTACCAAAGGGCAGTTTATTGCATTTAGTGGCAATACTGGTGGCAGTCAAGGGCCACATTTACATTTTGAAATTAGAGACGAAAACGACATCAATCAAAATCCCTTGTTGTTTAATTTTAATATACCCGATACAAAACCACCTGCATTTGAGCGTTTGTATTTTTATGATAGAAATATTACAACATTTGAAAGTTCGCCAAACGAAATAAACTTACTTAAAAATAAACTTGGTACAAGGGTTAAAGATTCTGTGGTGTTGGTAAATAGCAATAAAATTAGTTTTGGAATTTCTGCTCAAGATATTACCAATACTTCGCCATTTAAATTCGGTATTTTTCAAGCAGAAGTTTGGGTAGATAGTGCATTGGCCTTTGCATTTAAACTGAACGATTTTGCTTACGAGAATTCACGATACATAAATGCTTGTACAGATTATGTAGAAAATTATAAAACTGGCAAAAATATTCAGCACTTATCTAAATTACCCGGCAATGCTCTCAATATTTTTGCTAGCAATACGAGCAATGGAGTTATAGAACTGAATGATACATTGCCCAAGTTGGTTGAAATTATAATAAAAGATGCTGTAGGAAACTCAAGCAACTTAAGCTTCTTACTACAAAAAAAAGATACAGTTGTGCAACAAATTACAATCATTCCAGATACTTTATTGTTGCCCAATACAGCCAATAGATATAGCAAAAATAATCTTCAATTAGAGTTTAACAATGCTGCTTTTTATGATACGTTGCCATTGCAAATTCAATATGCAACACATCCAATAAAAGCAATGGTATTATCCAATCAATACACAATCAACCCTCAATTGCCAGTTCATAACAATTACGAAATAGCATTAAAGCTTTTGCAACCAATTGCAGAAAATTTACAAGCCAAAACATTAATGGTATTAAAGAATAAAAATTCAACATATACACAAATACCTATTTGGAAAAACGATACAGCAGTTGCGTCATTCAATAAATTTGGATTTGTTGAATTATTAATGGATACAGTTCCTCCAACAATAAAACCAATTGCTTGGCACAACAATTTTACATTCAACAATCAAACTCAAATAGTTGTAGAAGTAAAAGATGCCGTTAGTGAAATTGAACACTATAGTGCCGAACTAGATGGCAGTTGGTTAATGTTTAGACGGAAAAATGATTTGTTTATTTACGATTTTGATGAGCGTTGTGCATTGGGCAATCATTCTTTAAAAATAAAAGCTACCGATGCTGTTGGTAATATAATTGAAGAAACATTTGTATTTACCAAGATGCCACCCAAAATAAACAAATACAAAAAGAAAGTGTTACATAAAAAGAAGAAAGCAACAACTTTAAAAAAGAAAAAATGACACATTTAGCAGAAGGACAAAAAGCACCAACATTTACAGCCAAAGATCAACATGGAAATAAAGTATCCTTAGCAAATTTTAAAGGGAAAAAAATAGTACTTTACTTTTATCCAAAAGATAGTACACCAACTTGCACAGTTCAAGCTTGTAACCTAAGAGATAACTTTTCTTTGTTAGAAGAAAATGGGTTAGCAATCATTGGCATTAGTCCAGATGATGCAATTAGCCATAAAAAATTTGAAGCAAAACACAATTTACCATTTCCGTTAATTGTAGATACAGATCAAAAAATAATTAATGATTATGGTGTTTGGGGCGAAAAGCAATTGTATGGACGTAAGTATATGGGATTACATAGAACAACTTTCATAATTAACGAAAAAGGTGTAATTGAAAAAATATTTTTAAAGCCCAAAAGCAAACAACATAGCGAAGAAATTTTAACTGCAATTCAATAAGTTTTTTACTGGAACTACTACCCGTATTGGTTTATTTTTTATAAGCTCCACTTTTTTGAGTGATGCTAAGTGCATTTTTTTTATATTGCAGTCGAGAGACACCCCCTGCCAAATAAAAACTAAACACAATGAAAGTAAGGATTAAAGAAAAATCCCTATTGGCAAGGATTGCTGCCTATAACCTAAAGTCTGAACGAATGGCTATTGTAATTGGAAATACAATTCGATTACACAATACTACAAAAGAAGATTTTTTAAGCAATGTAAAATGGGTACGCCATGAAATTGCACATGTTAAACAATTTCAAGAAAGAGGAACTGTTCGGTTTATTTTATCTTACTTATTAGAAACCTTCAATTTAGGTTACGAGTTCAATAGATACGAGCTAGAAGCCATCAAAAGAGAAAGAGATCATCAAATACTTGAAGGTGTAGAATTTGAATAAAATAACTTTTCGTAACCCGTTTAGTTATATTTCTATCCCAATCTGTCAAAATCGTAGTACGAAATTTTACAAATATTTTTATTATAGTAATTTCATTCTTTCAGGCATCTATTATTTCTTAATTAATCCGTCATGAAAATTGTAGATAAGTCATTGTACGAAGTACAAAGATTAAAAGAACTATACAAGTTCGATATATTAGATACACCTTATGAAGACGAGTTTGACGACATTGTTAAACTAGCTTCTTTACTATGCAATACTTCAATATCTACCATTACGTTAATAGATAGTAGCCGACAATGGTTTAAAGCAAAAGTTGGTTTAGAAAATAGAGAAACCTCAAAAGAAGTTTCATTTTGTTCTTATGCTATTGCAGCAAATACAGATTTGTATCAAGTAGAAGATGCTACAAAAAGTATAATATTCGAAAACAATCCATTGGTTACAGGCAATCCAAATATTCGTTTTTATGCAGGCGTTCCATTGGTAAGCAGCAATGGTTTTAGTTTAGGTACACTTTGTGTTATTGATAGCCAACCTAAAGTGCTAACAACCGAACAAATATTTGCATTAAAAGTGTTGGGTAACCAAGTAATGAAATTATTGGAGTTAAGAATTACCAATCAACAATTAGAAATAACAAAACGAAAATTACAACAACAAGTAGAGCTACAAAATAAAATTATTTCAATCATTGCACACGATGTTAGAAATCCAGTAGCATCATTAAAAAGTATTATTGAATTAAGCAACAACGATTTAATTACTGCTGATGAAGCAAATGAGCTTGCTGTAATGACAGACAAGCAAATTGATGATGTATTAAGTTTATTGGATGATTTACTGGATTGGGGTAAAATACAATTGAACAATCAAAATGTAATTGAAGTTGTAACTGTGAATTTATATTCGTTGGTTGAAAGCATTTTTGAACGTCAACAAGCAGCAGTATTTATAAAAGAGAACACACTATTGAACTTAATTGAAAATGATTTTGAATTGCACACCGATGAAAATATTTTACGTTTTATTTTAAGAAACATCATTGGCAATGCCATTAAGTTTACAACTACTGGAACAATTACTATTGATGCACAAAAAACTGAACAGAGTGTTGTAATTTCTATACAAGATACAGGTGTAGGAATAACAAAAGAAGTAATTGAAAAAATAATGACTACCAGCAACAAATACACTTCATTAGGAACAAATAACGAAAAGGGTACAGGCTTAGGTCTAGTATTTGTTAAAGATTTTATTTATTTATTGAAAGGAAAAATGTGGGTTGAAAGTGAGGTAAACAAAGGCACAACCTTTTATATTGAATTGTTGAATTAACTAAACAATACAAATACACCCCAACTCATTACATACGCTAAAAGGGTCATGTATACCAATTGAAAAATAGGCCATTTCCAAGTTTTTGTTTCTCGTTTTACTACAGCCAATGTGCTCATACATTGCATTGCCAAAACATAAAAAACCATGAGTGAAAGTGATGCAGGTAATGTATATACTTTTTCTCCATTACTATGTTTTGCAGCTTTCATTTTTTGACGCAAAGACATATCATCGTTTTCCTCTACACTATATAAGGTAGCCATTGTTCCTACAAAAACTTCTCTTGCCGCAAAGGATGTAATTAATGCAATACCAATTTTCCAATCGTAGCCCAAAGGTTCAATGATGGGTTCTATTTGTTTGCCTAAAATTCCAGCATACGAGTGTTTTAATTTTTCTGTAGAAGCAGCTTTACTTAATGAATCTTTTGCTGTAGGATTGGCTGTTGTTAATGCAGCATATTTGGTTTCAATATTTTTTAAATTATTACCTGGCCCATAGCTGCTTAAAAACCATAACAGTAAACTAATTACCATAATTACTTTACCAGCATCGGTTACAAAAATTTTGGCTTTTTCAATCATAGTAATGCCAACATTCATCCAACGTGGACTTCTATAAACTGGCAATTCTAAAATAAAAAAACTTTTTTCTTTTACATTAATAAACCATTTCAACACATAACTAACCAATAATGCCATAACGGTTCCCAATAAATACAAGCACATCATTACCAAGCCTTGTAAACTTAAAAAACCAAAATAATAATCGGAAGGAATAACCAAAGAAATTAAAATTGTGTACACTGGTAATCTTGCACTACAACTCATTAAAGGTGTAACCAAAATAGTAAGCAATCTTTCTTTTTTATTTTCAATATTTCTTGCACTCATAATGGCTGGCACAGCACAAGCTAAGCCACTAATCATAGGCATTACACTTTTACCATTTAAGCCAACCTTACGCATTAATCTATCGCTTAAAAAACTAATCCTAGCCATGTAGCCAGTGTCTTCTAAAATGCTAATCAGCCCAAATAAAATCATTATTTGGGGTACAAAAATTACAATGCCACTTAAACCAGCAACAACACCATTTATTAATAAATCGCTCCACCAAGATTCGGGTAAATTGTGTTGTAAAAACGAACTAATGATAGCAAAACCACTTTCAATCCAGCCCATTGGAAATTGAGCCAACCAAAAAATACTTTGAAATAAAATAAACAATACTAATAACAAAAAAGAGTAACCCCAAACCTTATGCAATAAAATATCGTCTAACTTATCGGTAAATAATTTTCTTTCTAAGGGATCGGGCACAACAACATTTTGTTGCATAATATTTCTTATGCGTTGGTAACGTTGTAAAACTTCTTCGGCCTGTGTTTTTGTTGGATTAAATTTTGTTTCAACTTTAATTTTTTCAATTGCTTGATGTGTAGAAGAACTTAAAGGAAAATTTTCGTGATTAATTAAATAATGAACTGCAGTATAATCGTTTAATGTTGGTAATAATTTTTG
>JAGOUF010000142.1 GCA_018061385.1 Chitinophagaceae bacterium
AATTCTGTTTGTAGTGCTGAAGGTGCTTCAATATCACCAGCAAGTAGTGTAAACTCAACGGTAGGTAACCCAGCACTAAACTTAAATTTAACGCCTTTATATAGTACGCCTTTAGCACCAAGTGGTACAATTACTTCAGGTAGCCCTCAAGCTAGTTTAGCTGTATTGAATTCTAACATTTCAAGTTGCCAAGTATATTCAAATGTATTTAGATATGCCACACACACATTTGTAGTTAATCAAGCGGCTTTTTATACTTTTACTTTATCTGCAAATAATGGTACTGTTATGACGCTTTATACAGGAAGTTATAATCCTGCTAGTCCATGTGCTAACTTTATTGCATCAAATACGCAGGTTTCTGGTTCTGCAATTATCAATGCAACGGTTTCAGCTGTTTTAGTACCCAATACAACTTATGTATTGGCAGTAGGTAGTTTTAGTGCTACACAACCAGCATTACCCTTTAACTACAATATTACAATTACATCAAACCCCGGTGGAAGTGCATTTGTAGGTACTGGTATTTTTGCTAACCCTGGTGCAAACTTTAGTTATGGTTATGTAATTATTGACAATGCAACCAATACTATTAAGGCAATTTCATCAACTGCCGATTTAAGCAATTCAGCTAACTATCCTACAGGTTCATATACAGTTTATGGAATTAGTTATTTAACTGCGAATGCTGCAGCTATCAATGCTTATATTGGTAACAATTTTGGAGCTTTAACATCTTCATTGGCTACACAACCAAATACTACTTGTGGTAATTTGAGTAAAAATGCAGTTGATGTTTCTATTAGTTCTGCTGTTGTGCCAGTTACATTTACAGCATTAAAAGCTAGAAAATTAAACAGTACTGTTGCATTAGAATGGGGTACACTAACAGAAACAAATAGTAGTCACTTTGTTATTGAACGTTCTACAAATGGTACCAACTTTACCACAACTATTGGTAGAGTAAATGCTGCAGGAAATAGCAATGCAGAGAAGAATTATACTTTAAACGATGTTACACCAATTAAAGGATTAGGTTATTACAGAGTTAAACAATATGATTTAGATGGACGATACACTTACAGCAATGTTGCTGCTATTAATTTTGATAAAATAGCTAGCTTATTGGTGGTTTATCCTAACCCTGTAAAAAACACTTTAAATGTAGAATATACTGCTATTAAAGGTGGTAAAATTGAGTTGAACATTATTGATGCTAAAGGTGCAATTGTAAAACAACAAACACAAACAGTAGTATTGGGCAGAAATGTTCATACAATGAATGTGAGCAATTTAGCAAAAGGAGTTTATGTTATTAAAACCATTGATGCCGACAAAAATGTAGTGTACACTAAGTTTATTAAAGATTAACACTAGATAGTGCAATAGTTCAAAGCCCTGCATTACAAGCTGCAGGGCTTTTTTGTGCTTGTATTTATTCGTGTAAGAATACTATTGAATTGATGACTAAATCATTTTAATAGTACAAGAAACGCATTAAACAGATTGTACTTATGCTGAGTAATTGGCAATGAAGTTTACTTACTAAATGATGGACTTTTTTTTTGTTGAGCAGAAAATATCTACTCTAGAATTTGATATTAAAAGAATCTAGTAAACTGATTTAGAGCAATTTTTTTTGGTTGGTACCAACTTAAAATTGCTCATTAAAAAGTGCCAACTAATTTAAATTAGTTGGCACTTTTTAAGTTATTAGAAATAATTAATTTTTCTTAGGAGCAGGTTTTGTTGCAGGAGAACCTCCAATAATACCCAATGCTTTAGCTTGTTCTTCAATTTCTTTAGGTAATGGAACTTTTAATTTCAACAACACTCTTAACATTAATTCTTCAGATTTATCAGCATAAATAAACACATCTTTTTTAAATACGTGAGTATATTTCTGTTCTGTAATTACAACTTGTAAAACACCATAAATTTTTTCTAAGTAAGGTCTTAAAAACTCTTGTTGTTTGGCTTGTAATTTTTGTTGTTGGTATTGTTGCCAATTTTGAATTTTAAGAAAATGCTGAGCAATTTCTTTTTTCATAATTTGCTTAACAGATGCATTTAATTTATTAGAATCAATTTTAAACGTACTATCTTTTGTTTGAAATTGATACAACTCATAATCATACTCTGGTTGTAAAGAATCGGTAACATATTTTTGTAAAAGTGAATCTACATTTTGTATACCTGGCATAAAAGATAAAATTGCTTCTTCATCAAAAGTGCCAATTTTCATTTGTGCATTTGTTTTTGTTGTAGTAAAAAGACCAACAATCACGGCAACGGCTACCAATAAAACTTTCTTCATTGTTTTTTTTATTTATTTGAAATGTTTAGTTAACTAAATTATTTAATTCCCAATTCTTTTAAAACGTCTTCGCTTTTATCTATTTTGGGGTCGGCAAATATAACAGTAATTCCTTCACTTTTATCTAGCACAAAATCGTATCCACGGCCTACTGCAATTTTTTGAATGGCGGTATAAACTCTATCTTGAATTGGCTTCACTAATTTCTGGCGTTCTTTAAATAAATCGCCTTCGTAACCAAAGCGTTTCTTTTGTAAGTCTCTTATTTCTTTTTCTTTGTTAAACAACTCATCTTCTCTTTTCTTCTTCAATTCGGCACTTAACATGTATTGTTCTGCATCAAAGCTTTTATACATTTTATCAAGCTCTGCTTGTTTGTTATCTATTTCTCTTTGCCATTGTTCGGCTACAGCTTGTAATTTTCTATCGGCATCTTTATATTCTGGTATTTTATCCAAAATATATTTTGTATCTATAATAGCATAACGTTGTGCTGATGCAACAGTAGCAAAACAAAAAATACATGCAATAGCAATAAAAATTTGCTTCATAATAATTGTTTTTAGATTGTAGTTAACATAGTTCAACCATTATTCTGGTTCAAAACCTAACATAAAGGTAAATCTAGATGCGTCTTTTAATTTTCCATTTGGCGTTACTCTATCCAATCCTATGCCATAATCAAATCCAAGCAATCCAAACATAGGTAAAAAGAAACGCATACCTACACCCACTGAACGACGTAGTTGAAATGGATTGTAATCTTTAAAGCTATACCAGCCATTGGCTGCTTCAAAAAAGGTTAGTGCATAAATAGTACTGCTTGGATTTAAACTTAAAGGATAACGCAGCTCTAACACATATTTGTTAAACATTGTAAAATATTCAGAAGCTCCTTGTTGGTCAGGATTTACTTTAGGGTTTGATGTTTGATAAACAGGAAAACCTCTGTGTGCAATAATATCGTAACCCAACAATGCAAATTGGTTGGTTAAACCTGCATCGCCCACTTGAAAACGCTCAAATGGAGATATTCTTAACTGATCGTTGTACTTGCCTAAGAAACCAAACTTAGCAGCAACTTTTAATACAAATTGTTTGTTTTTTTCTGGTCCTGCAGGTTTACCCAATGGCACATACCATTCAGTATTTAAACGCCATTTGTGGTATTCAATCCATTGGTATGGATTTGAAGAAGTAACAATATTCTTATCTATTAAAGAGTAAGGTGGCGTAATTGCTAAACTGGCCATAAAGTTTGAACCACTACGTGGAAACAATGGCTGATCTACTGAAGAACGTTGTAAAGAAATTTTAAAGTTTAAGTTGTTAGAAAAACCATTGTTAAAACCTGGCAAATTCACCTGATCGATATAATAATTTTTCAATTTATAACGAGAAAAACTTAAACCCATGCTTAGAGAAAAATAGTCATCGGGCCACTTTAATTGTTTTGCAAAGTTTACAGATGCACCTGTTGTTTTAATGTATGAATTGTTTGCAGCATCGCTTGTATAAGTACCAGTTACAGGATCGTAAGCATTGGCAAATTTTGTATCGAAAATAGAGAAGGTAAATGCATTTCTTTTCTTACCGCCCAACCAAGGTTCTGTAAACGAAAAGTTGTACGATCTAAATGCTCTACCATTACTTTGAATACGCAAACTTAATTTTTGGCCATCGCCCATGGGTAATGGATCCCAAGCTTGTTTTTTAAAGATATTTTTTATTGAGAAGTTGTTAAACGTAATACCTACTGTACCTGTTAAACCAATTCCTCCACCCCAGCCAGCACTCAATTCTAACTGATCGCTACTTTTTTCTTCTAAAGAATAATCAATATCTACTGTTCCATCTTCTTGATTTGGACGAGGATTGATACCAATTTTTTCTTGATTGAAATAGTTTAATTGAGCAATCTCACGTTGAGAACGAATTAAATCACTTCTTCTAAATTTTTCTCCAGGAATGGTTCTAATTTCACGCCTAATAACGTGTTCTTTTGTTTTATCGTTACCAGTAATATGTACATTTTTAATGGTAGCTTGCGGACCTTCAATTACTCTAATTTCATAGTCAATGGTATCGTTGTAAACAGCAGTTTCAATGGCTTCTGTTCTAAAGAATAAATAACCATCATCCATATACAATCCACTAATATCACCTCCTTCTGGAGATAATTGTTTGCCCAATCCTTTATTTAAGATATCAATATTGTACACATCGCCTTTATTAATACCTAAAATGGTAGTTAAAATAGAATCGGAATACTTTGTGTTTCCTCTCCAAGCAATATTGCCAAAATAATATCTTTTGCCTTCATTTACTTTAATGCTAATATTTAAATTGCCTTTTGCATTGGGTACTTTTCTCGATTCAATAATAACAGCATCTCTATATCCTTCAGCATTGTAATATTCTAGCAATTTTTCTAAATCTTCTTCATGTTTTTGTTCGTTGTATTTTGCCGATGCAAAGAATTTAAAACGAACATAAGGGTCTAAAACTTTTTTAGTTTTACTGTAAGTTAAGAAACCTTTTTCTTTAATGTAATCGCTAAATGTATATTTTCTTACTTCGCCAAATGCACTTTTATCGTCCGTTTTTCTAAGTGTTAAACGGCTCATTTCTTTGGTTTCTTTGAGTTGCTTTTTCAACTTTAAACCATCTAACGTATTGCCAACAAAATCTATATTGTTTACTTTTACTTTTTGTCCTTTAGTAACATAAAACAACAATATAATAGCATCTCCAAAAGTAGAATCTGGTTTTTCTTCAATTCTTACATGTACATTTTTGTAGGCTTTCTCGGCATAAAATTTTTCAATGGCTTCTTGAGCACTACGTTTCATATTTTCTGTAACAATTCTATTGGGTACCAAACCAGTTTTGCCCATTAAATCTTCTTTCTCACTTTTCTTTATACCAATAAAATCGTATCTAGCTAAACGAGGTCTTTCGGTTACACTAATTTCTAACCAAATATTTTTTGCTTCTAATTTGGTAATAAAAATAGCTACATCGCTAAAATAGTTTTGTCCCCAAAGTTTTGTAATGGCTTTTGAAAAATTATCACCACCCGGTATAGTTACTTCATCTCCAACATTAATATTGGCAATAGAGAGCAATAAACTTTCATCAAAATAATTGTTGCCAGTTACTTTAACCCCAGCAATTTTATATTTAATGGGTTTCTTTTGGTTGTAGATATTTATTAAATCAACATTAATTGAAGTAATGGTAGTATCGTTTTCAGTTTCTTGCGAAAAAGTTGTAATTGAACCGAGTACTAAAATAAGCAGTAATAAAACTTTATTCATGTTACGTATCAACATATAATATTATTGGTGACTGAAGTAGCAGTATTGCAGTTTCAGCAGTTGTTATTTGGTTTAGGTGGGCAAATTAAAGGGATTTCTCAAAAGTGTTTGTTAAATAAGAATTTTGATGCAATTGTTTAACTATTTAAAGGGGCAACTTCTTGTATTTGTTTACCCGTTTTGCCAAATCTTCTTTCTCGGTTTTGAAAATCAATAATTGCATCGTATAAATTTTGTTTTCTAAAATCGGGCCAGCGTGTATTGGTAAAGTACAATTCGGCATACGCCAATTGGTACAATAGAAAATTGCTAATTCTGTATTCTCCACTTGTTCTAATCATTAATTCAGGATCAGGAAAATTGCTGGTGGTTAAATATTGTTGTATAGTAGTTTGGCTAATTTCTTCTGGATTGATTTTGCCTGCTTTTACATCTAATCCAATATTTTTTACTGCATTTAATAATTCCCATCTAGAGCTATAACTTAAAGCCATTATTAAATTTAAACCAGTATTGTGGCTAGTCATTGCCAAAGCTTCTGCCAATTCGGCTTGAGCAAAATCTGGCAACATTTGCATATCGCCAATTACGTGTAGCTTAATGTTGTTTTTGTTTAAAATGGCCACTTCTTTATGTATGGTATCAACCAATAAAGCCATTAATCCGTCAACTTCATTTTGTGGTCTATCCCAGTTTTCGGTGCTAAATGCATATAAAGTAAGGTATTCAATGCCCAGTTCTGCACTGCCTTCTACAATATCTCGTACACTTTCTACTCCATGAAAATGGCCAAATAAACGGTCTTCACCTTTTTCTTCAGCCCATCGTCCATTACCATCCATTATAATAGCAATGTGTTTGGGTAAACGGGTTTTA
>JAGOUF010000143.1 GCA_018061385.1 Chitinophagaceae bacterium
TGCTGCCAATACAAGTAGCACAAATGGAATTGGTGCTGCAGATTTTGATGGTGATGGAATACCTAACTATTTAGACCTTGATAGCGATAATGACGGGATACCAGATAATATTGAATCTGGAGGAACAGATAGCAATAACGATGGAAAGGTTGATAGTTTTACAGATACAAATTTTGATGGTATTGCAGATAATTTAACAGGCGTTTCAAATGCATTGTTAATTTCTGGATCTGATAACAACAATGATGGCATTGCAGATTCTTGGCCAAATAAAAACAATGATAGAACTGGAAGGCCAAATTTATACGATTTAGATAGTGATGGGGATGGGATTTTAGACGTTGTTGAATCGGGATTAATTGGCAAATCTGGCACAAATGGAACTGTTGCTGCAACCAATGGGATAGTTACAGGTACTTACAATAACGGATGGGCAATTTCTGTAAGTGGACTTGCGTCATTGGGCTTAACAAATACAGATGCCAATGGACAGCCAGATTATTTAGATATTGATAGTGATAACGATGGTATTACTGACAATGTTGAAGCTCAATCAACTTCAGGTTATGCTACTCCTTCAGATGTAGATACTGATGGTGATGGTATTAATGATGTATATGAAACTGGTCCACAAATTGGTGTGTATGGTGGAGGTGGATTAACGCCATTTGATAAAGATGGAGATGGTACACCTGACTATAGAGATACTGATACAGATAATGATGGTGTGGCTGATAGAAATGAAGGTGATAGAAATAGCCCTTTTAGAACTATTACACAAGCCACGATCAATGCATCAGGTGATACAGACGGTGATGGCTTAATGGATGTTTTTGACAACAACAACATTACTTCATTAACAGCTGGAAATTATTATAAAAATGTAACCATGAGTAACATGGGCAATGGTGGAGGGTTTGATGGACCAACACCAACAGGTTCATTAATTGGTTTACAACAATCAGATCCTAGTGCAGATAGAGATTGGAGAAATGTAAGCATTTTGCCATTAAACATTATCAGTTTTATACTCAATTATAAAGAGCCAATCAGTAATTTAAAATGGGAGGTTGAAAACGAATTTCAAACAGCTTATTACGATGTAGAATATAGTGCAGATGGAAACAATTTCGAGAAAATAGAATCAGTAACTGCAAGAAACAGTAATTCAAGTGTGTATACTTTGCCTCATAATTTAACCAACTATACTAAAAATATTATTTATTATAGAGTGAAGCAAATAGATAAAAATGGTAAAACTTTTTATACAAAAACACTGAGTTTAAAAATTTCAAGAAAGGCAGAAATTGTTGTATATCCAAATCCTGTAAAGTCTTTTATAAACATTCACTATGTAAGCTTTCAGAACGAAAAAATAGATGTACAAATATTTAGCAGCAGTGGCTCTTTAGTAAAATCACAATCCAATATGGTTTCTGTTGGTACGAATGTTTTACAAATTCAGCAATTAGATGCTTTGCAAAAAGGAACGTACATACTAAAAATTAATAGTGCAAACAATGTATTGTACACACAAGTATTAATTAAAGAGTAAAAGTAAATACCTAAGCTTTTTATTATAGGTGGTATTGTTGTTAAGTAAAAATTTACAAACAGCAATACCACTTTTTTGTGCTAGAAAAAAATATAGATTAATAGAAAAATAGAATTCGAATAATTCACCAATCAGTAAAAAACTAAAATATAAGCTCTAATGTGTGTGCATTAACGACGGAGAAATAACAAAATCTTTTGGTGCAAACATTGGGTTCGATAGAAAACTACTATCGGTAAGTGTATTTATAAAAACAATTAATTGCCCTATTTCTTGTGGATTTAAATTTATACTATTTACCAAACTGCTATCTAAATTATCGTACACAACAATTCCGTCATGGTAATGTTTTATGGCAGGATACAATCTAAAAAATCTACCATCATGGCCATAAGGAAAAGTAACTTGAGCATTTCTTAACGATGGAACTTTAAAGCTCATATAATCCATATTATTTTTTGTTGTATTGTACTTGCCAAAGTCGTTTAGTGTGTTGTCTGGCAACAATCCATTGTTGGCCAATTGTTGGTTGCTAAAAAGAGGTTCTGTGTGGCAGTTGTTGCATTTTTTTAAAAATAAATTATAGCCATTTTGTTCTTGTGCAGTAAACTGTTGTTCCCCTTTTTTTACTTTATCGTACTTGCTATTGCTACTTACAAGCATTAATAAAAATTGACTCAATGCCTTTCCCAGCTGAACAGAATCAATACTTTCTTGTTGAAAAACTTGCTTAAACTTTCTTGCATATCCAGTATCCTTATTCAACTTCTTTAAAACATTTTGTGTAGTTTCTCCCATTTCGTTATGGGCATTTAGTGGAACGAAAATTTGGTTGTCTAACTTTTCAATACTGCCATCCCACATAAAACTTTTTTGCCAAGCAAGGTTTTGTAAAGCAGGAGCATTGCGTAAAGTAAGTTGATTGTTGTAGCCATGACTTAATACATGATCGTAATTGTTAAATGCACCAAACTGTTGATGACAGCTTGCACAAGGAAAGTTTCCATCAATACTTAATATGCCATCATAAAACAATTCCTTGCCCAATTCAAAACCTTCTTTCGATATTGGGTTTTCTGAAAAATTGTAAATAGGTGTTGGCCAATTTGTAGGAACTTCAAAAGTAATAGGTGTTACTGTTCTTGTTTTTTCTACCCAAGCAATTCCAGTATAAATGGCTACAATTAAAAAAAGTATAAAAGTTTTTACTTTCATTTATTGCTTAATTACTTTGCTGTATTGTGTTACATTGCCTATAGTAAGTTTTATTAAATACACTCCACTTGGAATAACAGGAATTAAAGTTACTTCATGCAAACCTGGTTCTTCCTTTCCTAAATCTTTGGTATAAACTGTTCTGCCAGCAATGTCTAAAATAGAAATTGTATTGGTAGACGCAAGTGTGGTTGCATAAAATATATTCACCACTTTTGTAAATGGATTTGGATAAACTTGAAACTGATTACTTGTTACAGTAGTGGTATTGTTTCTTACTTTTATGTATTTGTTTTTTGTTGCTGTGTTTGTACATCCAGTTTCTTTTGCAACTGTTGTTAAGCTCACAGTAAAGTTGCCAGCATGGGTATAAACGTGAGTGGGAAATTGTGTTGTATCTGTTTTTCCATCTCCAAATTCCCAAAACCATTTTGCACTTGATGGTTTTGTGGTATCAATAAAATTTACTTCAAAAGGTGCAATGCCAGTTAAGGTATCTGCTTTAAAACCAGCAGTACAACAATTGCCATTTTGTTGTGCTGTAATTTTTATTGGCACTACAGATGTATTGTTGTTTTCATTCATTTCTAACATTGCATTGGCTGGATCTGTTGTAGAAACAATATAATATTCTCCATTGCACAAACTACTATCAAACTTTATTTCTTGTCCATCATATCCTGGGTAATAAATATCTAAATAACCAGGAAAAATTCCTTGCTCTCTTCCACAACCTGACGCAACTCCTAAACCTGGATTTCCTGTATTTGTATGAGAGATAGAATTGCCTAAACTATCAACACAATAACCAAGGTTGGCACTACAATTAAAATTATTTACTAAACAAAAACTCACTTTTGAATCTCTTCCAACAATTGGCCAGGTTAAAGGATTAGTATCTGGTCCTTTTATACGTAAAGTATTGTTCGTCCAGTTTTCAATATGAATATGTCCATGTGTTGGATGATATTCCATATAACCCGCAGCTCTATCATAATAAGTTATGGTAGAACCTACTTTTCTATAAATTCTTTGTACCACTTTTTCTTTTGGATAGTTGCCGTTGGGGCAGGGAATTAAAGGATCGGTAACTTTAACAGAATCGCAATAACATTCGCCTGTGCCTCTTACATCTAATGGTCCATAACCAATATTGGGTGTGCCAACCCCAATATGTACAATTCCGGGTTCATCATAATAAAAATTAGCAATTACTTTGGCAGAGTTTGTCATGTCTGGCAATAAATCACAATTGTTGGTTCCATCGGGACATTTACAGCCAAAACCATTGGTTAATGAACATCCAGAGCCTAATGGTGTAGCTGGAGGATTGTTGCCAAAAGTGATAGAACCCGACAAAAATTTACCTGTAATAAACGGAATTTCGTCTAATACCCCAATCAGCCAAGTTCCATTTGGATTTTGTAAGTTATTGAGTAGATTTATACTCTCATCGGGTATAAAAGTACCTAAAAATGGAGCTGCTCCATTTTCAATTGCCAATGTTCCAGCTTCGCTAAAACAAGTATTTTCAAAATTTTTTCCATTGCTTCCTCTATTATTACTCAATGTTATTCTGGTGCCGTTGGGTGCTTTTAAGTAAATATCAAGCTGACCAACATACGGATGAGTAAGTGAAATGCAAACACTTTTTATCCCAAAACTGATACTATCAATTGAATTGGGCAATCCATTTACAACAATTGGAAAGTACAGTAATGTATTGTCTGGTATGTTTTGAGAGGTATTGATAGTATAGGTTTGGGCATTTACTGTAAAATGTACAAGTAGAGAGCAAATCAATATTGTAAAATACTTCATAACTAAATAACTAAAATGAAAGATAATGTAAATAAGGTGGAACCTATTTTAAATGGAATTGCATAAAGGAAAACAATTATCAAATGAAAATGGCAGTTTACGGCAAATGTTTATTAATATTTTTTCAGTAGGCTAAAATTGCAAAATTGTGAATAACATTTCCCATTTTGGGATTGGGAGTGAATAAAGACAATATTTGAATATTAAGTTGCAACCCCTTGTTAATAACCTTCATCTAACTAATAATTTGCATAAATTTGCAGTCTACGTTTAAATCTATCCTAACAAAGACTTCATAAGTTTCTGCAATAGCAGTGAATGCTTGCATTGAAAATTAATCCAATTTCTGTAAACTACTAGAGAGTTTTTCAGAATCATTTCGAATTTAATTAGATATATTATGAAGTTGTCATTCAATGGCTTACGATCAATTTTTTTAATTTTAGCTTGCTATTTGGCAGCTTTTGTGCAAGTATATGCACAAGGCACAAATGTAAAAGTTGAGGCTTTCCCAAATGTTTATAACAACAATGCTACTGGTAATGTCAATAGCACTTTTGTTGGTAGTATGGGTACTTGGTCGTCTTACTCAAACAAGTCTTATGCCTCTGTTGCGGTAGTTAGTTATTATCAAAATGCAACCCCAAATTGTTTATTTATTAAAAACTTTAAGGGTTCTAGTGCATCTTCATCAATTGCAACTTCACCAAACATAGATCTATCTGGCTATACATGTGCACCAAATGCTACTTTGGTTTTTAATGTTGATCCAAGTAAATTAAGTGGCTCTAATAATGGTACTGTTTATACAATTGATTATTCTAATAATGGAGGTTCTACCTGGACTACAATGATTTCTCAAACAGCTGCTCAAATTAAGGCAGCATTGCCTATTTATGGATGGAATTTAGGAACTTTAGATATTCCTGCTAGTTATTTAGTAAGCAATTTTAAGTTTAGAATTACAGGCTCTTCTCCTGCAAATTCATCTTACGACAATGAAATTTATTTTGATGATTTAAGTATTTTCGTACCAAATTGTGCCTCTACAAGTTGTACAGGAAATTTATTAAATAATCCGGGTTTTGAAGCTGCTGTTAATTTTGATGCTTGGGATAGTTGGGGTTCTCCAACAATAACAACAGATGAGTATAGTGGTGTTAAAGCTGCTAGTGTTGCTTCATCTCAATATGGTTTTGCACAAAGTGTTACTGGTACAACTGGTAAAATTTATACATTGCAAGCTTATGCAAAAAATAGTGGTGCAGGAAGCGAATGGAATGGTATTGGAATTAAATTTTTAAATTCATCTTGGAGTACAATACAAGAAGCAAGTGTTCAAGTTTCTGGAACCACTTACCAATTGTATTCACAAAACTATACTGCACCTTCTGGTACGGCTTATGTGCAAGTATATTTTTATAAAAATGCAGGATCATCAGTAATTAAATTAGATGATTTTTGTTTAACCGAATCAACTGTAAGTATCACTACATGTAATAGTTCAACTTCATTTAATCCTTTTAGCGATGCCAATGGATTTAATGTTTTTGCAAAAGGTGCATTAGAATTTAAAGGTGGCGAAGTTGAAGGAGCAGTTGCTGGTGGTGGTAACTTAACTTTAAATGGTGCTTCAAGAATTGCCATTAATAATTCTGGTGCTTATCCAAATGCATTTGGTAATTCTAGCAACTATAGTTTAGTTGTTGGTGGAAGAATGTATTATACATCTGGTGGAGTAAGTTATATAAACAATGGTTTTTTAAACCTTGCTAGTACTACCGGCACAACGCTTTGGGCAAAAGATCCTAACAATGCCAATGTAAACTTAAGAGCAACGTCTAATGCACAATCTGGTTGGAATGGTTACAACAGTCAACCTGCTTTA
>JAGOUF010000144.1 GCA_018061385.1 Chitinophagaceae bacterium
TTTATTCTTATCCACATATCACCTAAACATTAGCATTGCGGTAGTACAACAATTATTTTTGCCGTTATGATATTGAATGTTCCACCAATTGTATGGCTAATTGTGTTTGTAGCTTTTTGTGCTGTAATTGCCATACAATTATTTTATTATTTGTTCTTTTTTGCACGATTGGCTATTTATAAAAAACCTACAAAAAGTAATTCTGTACAATATCCTGTATCTGTAATTGTTTGTGCAAGAGACGAGGCCAACAATTTAGCACACAATTTACCCGGCGTATTGGTACAAGATTATAAAACCACACACGAAATAGTTGTTGTAAACGACAATTCAACAGACGATAGTAAATATTTGATAGACGAGTTTAAGAAAAGTTTTAAAAACTTAAATCACATTGAACTTTCGCAAGAAGCCAAAATGATTTCTGGTAAAAAATTTCCGTTAAGCATTGGCATTAAAAGTGCCAAACACGAAATTGTTTTATTAACCGATGCCGATTGTATGCCAGCCACAGAAAACTGGATGTTTACCATGCAAGATGCTTATAACGAAACTACAGAAATAGTGTTGGGTTATGGAGCATATAAAAAGAAAAAAGGTTTGCTCAACAAACTCATTCGTTTCGAAACTTTCCATACTGCATTACAATATTTTTCTTACGCTTTGGCTGGCATTCCTTATATGGGTGTTGGTAGAAATTTAAGTTACAAGAGAGATGTTTTTTTAAAAAACAAAGGCTTTTCTGCGATTAATATGATACCAAGTGGCGATGATGATTTGTTTATTAATAAGGTAGCCAACAAAAACAATACAGCCATTGTTTTAGATGCCGAAGCCCATACTTTAAGTGAGCCAAAAAATAGTTGGAGTGAGTGGATGAATCAAAAATACAGACATTACACAACAGCAAAATTTTATAAACCGTTGCACAAATTTTTGTTGGGTTTATACTCTTTCAGTTTATTTTGGATGTATCCTTTACTCATTGTTAGCAGTATTTTTTATTGTTGGTGGTTGGCTTTAGCAGTTTTTGCAGTACGCCTAATAATACAAGCCATTGTGTACTATAAAACCATGAAAAAATTAAATGAAGCCGATTTATGGCCTTGGTTTTTATTGCTAGATTTATGGATGCCGTTCTACTATTTATTTACCATTCCAGCAATTTGGAAAAGTCCTAAGAGAACTTGGAATTAATTTTTTGTACCCAGCTTTAGAACAAAATGTAGCACCTGTGGCGTCGCACACTTGTACAGTAAACGCTATGTTTAGCAAATACATAATTAGCGTATGATTATTCGTAACTTTTGAAACAATTTTACACAGTAGACGGATGCCTTGTAAATGACGATAAATGATTTTTTGTACAAGAGTGCGACGCCACTGAAGTACAATAGATATTCTGCTGTTGGGTTCATCAATTGCTTTTTGCAAAAACATATTTAACTATGTTATTTACTTTTACATTTGCACCATGCAAGGTTTAGATACAGTTTTAAAATATTTCGACGATTTCTCTCCTACTCAATTGCAACAATTTGCAGCATTGGAATCTTTATACAAAGAGTGGAACGAAAAAATTAATGTAGTTTCTAGAAAAGATATTGATCAAATTTATTTGCATCATGTGTTGCACTCTTTAAGCATTGCTGCAATTGCCAATTTTAAACCAGGTGCCGATATTATTGATATTGGTTGTGGTGGTGGTTTTCCAGGAGTGCCATTGGCCATCTTTTTTCCTGAAGCAAGATTTCACATGGTTGACAGCATTGGCAAAAAATTAAAAGTTGTAGAAGCTGTAGCCGAAGGTGCAGGCATAAAAAATATTACCACACAACATATACGTGCAGAGGAAATTAAAACTAGAAAATTTGATTTTGCTATTAGCCGTGCAGTTGCTCCTTTAAAAGAATTGTGGACATGGACAAAACCTTTGTTAAAAAAAGAAAATAAAAACGAAATTGTAAATGGCTTAATTTGTTTAAAGGGTGGCGATTTACACCAAGAAATTTCGGAAAGTGGCACAAGGCCAAAAATGATGAGTGTGTACGATATTTTTAATGAAGAATATTTTAGAGAAAAATACATTATCTACGTAAAAAAAGGTTGACGGAACTCGTCAACCTTTTTTATTTGCTCAAATTTTATGTTAATCTGGAATAACCAATTTGTTGTTGCTTCTATTTATGTCAGCCATTCTATAAGTTGGGTCAATTTCTACAGATTTTATTTCTCCTACTTTTCTGCTAATGGTAAAAGTGTATTCAGGATGAGTCCAACGCCATTCTTCATGCACTGTTCTGTTTAACTTATTTTCTGCAGGCTTTGCACCGTACATTAAATTCAACGGAATGTGGTGCATTTCTTTACTGCCATCTTTATACGTTATTTCAACATCAATTGGCATGGGCATTTTGCCCAATCTTTTTAACAACAATGTTGTGTTACCAGTGCTAGAATCTAGATTAATATTACCCAAAGCATAATCAATGGTTTTGGTTGTGTACACCCAATACTCTTTGTACCATTGCAATTCAATGCCACTTAACTTTTCAGATAAACGAATAAAATCGTTGACATTGGGATGTTTGTATATCCATTGATTGTAATATTCTAACATGATTTTATCCAATGTTTTTTCGCCAACAATATATCCGAGTTGGTTTAAAAATACACTGCCTTTAAAATATGCTGCATTAGAATATCCATAGTTGGTATTAAAATGATCGGCATGTGTTGTCATTGGTTCTTCAAAAGAACTTTTAGCAAGACTGAAATATCTATCGTATGATCCAGCATGAATTAATGGATATTCTGTTTTATCTTTTTCTACCAATCTGGCGGTTGCACTTTTTTCTTCTGCTTTTGTAAAAGGCGAAAGTGGTGCCCAATTGGTATTGTAATAGTCTGTCACTTGATCTTCTGCAAAAGTGGTAAATCCTTCATCCATCCATGCAAATAAACTTTCATTGGTTCCCAATAATTGTTGGTACCAATTGTGCATCCATTCATGAAAAACACCACCAAAGCCTGGCGTTTTTAACAAGGTTGCCATTGCATATTCCATTCCACCATCGCCACCTTGTATAAAAGAATATTGAGGATAAGGATATTTACCAAACTTGCTTTCTATAAATGGCAATATTTTTTCTGCAGCCCATAAAACATTCTGCCAAGCACTATCGTAACTTGGTGTAGTTGGTTTATAAAACACATGCAAGGTTAAATCCTTACGTACTTCTTTTGAAATGTGTGCATATTCAGGATCTGCAGCCCAAACAAAATCGTGTACATTTTTTGCAATAAAATTCCAAGTAGTTGTTTTGCCTATTTTTTTTGCAATTTTCAATCCAGGTGTTGAGTATCCCATACCAATACTATTGGGATTTTGTAATACACCAGTTGCACCAATCATGTAGTTTTTGTCCATTGTAATCTTCACATCAAAATCGCCCCAAACGCCGTAAAACTCTCTATTGATATAAGGATTTGCATTCCAACCTTGATAATCGTATTCTACCATTTTAGGGTACCATTGTGCCATACTATATGCAACACCATAAGCATCGCCTCTACCTGCACGTCTAATTAAAATGGGAACTTGTGCTTCAAAAGTTACATCAATCATTGATTTATATTTTGGCAGTAAAGGCTTACTCAACACCACTTCTAATATAGTTTCATGCTCTATTGTTTTTTGTTCTACTCCATTAATCTTAACACTCTTCACATGCTGATAGCCAATTTCGTTGGGCTTTAGCGTATTGATAGCTGCTTTTGTTCTTGCATCATTGTCATACACATCTCTTCCACTTCTGTCTGTACCAAGCACAGTTTTTACCAACTCATTTCTTCTAACAGCCATACTACTATTGGGCTGAAAAGCATTCCAATACAAATGCAAGAAAATTTTAGTTAAAGTATCAGGTGAGTTGTTGGTGTATTCCAATTTTTCTGTACCATTAATTTTATTGGTTTCAACATCTACATTAACATTGATATTGTATTTAATTTTTTGTTGCCATCTATCGGGTTGTGCATTTGCTAAAAAGCAGGGCATAATAAAACCAAGAATCAATATCCATTTAAGTTTATTCATAGCTTAAAATAATTTAAAAACGAAATACGGTTTATTTTATCAAAAAGAAAAAATAAAGCAACTCTTTCTTGTTAAACAATCACTATGCCATAAAACATGTGTTAAATAGTTGTGTTTAGACAAGCTATAAAACTGCTTATATTTTAGTTTGAACATTTATTATATCATGGTATTTTTTTAGATGATAAATGGCACAATAAAGACAAATTACTTCACTAATTACAATAAAAAAATCCTACAATTTTGGTTGTAGGATTGTACTTATGTGAACACCATATTTTTAATGCTAATCTAGAAAAATTCTATTTTTTAAAGGAACATCTTTTAAAATTTTGTACAAATCTTTATGCGATGCAAATGCTTTTGTAGCATTTAAATGGTTGGTATGGTGCATATCTGTACCTACTAAATCTATCATTCCTTCTGCCAATAATTTCAAGGCACATTTTCTAACAAATTTGCCATAATAACCAGCCAACGAAAGTATATTTACTTGAAACCAACATCCACTATCTTTCATTTTTTTATAAGCTGCCATATTGTGGTGGTGGTAATTGTATCTTTCTGGATGTGCAATAATTGGTTGTAAACCTGCCAAACGAAGATCGAAAATTACTTGCTCTAAATTGGGCGAAGGTGCCAAATACGACATTTCGATTAATATGAAATTTTTACCAAAAGTAAGTAGCTTTTCTCCACTTTTAATGAGTTGCTCAAACTCATGATCTACCATATATTCTGCAGCAGCTTCTACTTTTACAGAAATATTGTTTTTAATTAAAGCTTGTTGCACTTCTGCCAATTTGGGCAAAATTGTTTGTGGAGAATTGGGATGCACATCAGACAAAATATGTGGAGTGCAAATTAATTTTTCGTAACCCAATTTGCTTAGTTCTTTTACAAAAGCAATGGTATCTTCCATAGTTTGCAAACCATCATCTAATGCAGGCAAAAGATGAGAATGCATATCTACAGCTAAAAATGATAAATCGGGATTTACTTTAGACGATTTGAATAAACCAAACATGGAGTGAAATTACCTAATTGCTGAATATAAAGGTTTAAACATTTGTGCATCTATACTTTCGTAAATAGAATTGTTACTAATATACTCTGGCACTATGCGTTTCATTTGTTTTACAACATCTTCATCGTTGTTAGCTCTTGCCAATTCTATTAAAGCATTGATACTTTCAGATACCCTTTCAAAATCGTATTCCATTACTTTAGCAATCAGAATTTTTTTGTTGTGTGTAGGAATAACTTCTTCTTCTTTATTCAATAATTCTTCAAATAATTTTTCACCTGGACGCAAGCCTGTGAACCTTAATTCAATGTCTTTACCAGGAATTAAGCCAGCCAAACGAATCATTTTTTTAGCTAAATCTAAAATTCGAATTGGTTCGCCCATATCAAATATAAATACCTCTCCTCCATTGCCCATTGTTCCTGCTTCTAATACCAAAGAACAAGCTTCTGGAATGGTCATAAAAAAACGAATAATATCTGGATGAGTAACAGTTACAGGACCTCCACTAGAAATTTGTTCTTGAAAACGAGGAATAACGGAACCATTAGAACCCAATACATTGCCAAAACGAGTGGTAATAAATTTGGTTTTCTTTTTAGAACCCGACATTTGTACAATTCCATTATCCAATATTGGCAATTCAATTCTATTTTGAAGCGATTGACAATAAATTTCAGCAATACGTTTTGAAGCACCCATTACGTTGGTAGGATTAATGGCTTTATCGGTTGATATTAAAACCATTTTATCTACTTCATAAAACTCACATAAATCGGCCAACATTTTTGTTCCAATAACATTGTTGCGTATGGCTTCCGATGGATGATTTTCCATCATTGGTACATGTTTATAAGCAGCAGCATGAAACACAACTTCGGGCAAATAATTTTTAAACAACGTGTTCATTGAACTTTCGTCTTTCACATCGCCTAAATAAACTTTTAATGCACTACCTAAACTAAATTTTTGTTGCAATTCATATTCTAACTCGTACAAGCCTGTTTCTGTTTGATCGCAGATGATTAATGATGTTGGATAAACGCTAGCAATTTGTCTTGCTAACTCACTTCCAATTGATCCTGCTGCACCTGTAATCAACACTTTTTTATCTCGTAAATGATTAATTACATGTTCGTTTTTCAAGCTAATTTGTTTTCTACCTAAAAGCTCTTCAATTTTTACTTCACGTAATTGGTTTACATTTAAATGCCCTTGAATCCATTCTCTCATTGGAGGAATGTTCATCACTTTTACATTGTTCTCTAAACAAAAATCTACAATTCTATTTTTTTCATCTAAATCAAAATCTTGTTTAGCAAAAAACAATGTTTTTACTTGCC
>JAGOUF010000145.1 GCA_018061385.1 Chitinophagaceae bacterium
CTATGCAACAGTATATTGATTTAGTAACCAAACTAAAAGGCTAACTCATAAAAAAGCCATTGCAATTGCAATGGCTTTTTAGTTATAGAGCACTATCATTAGCAATTTAAATAGTTTTCTTCTTCCATTTATTGCTACTCATGTATAAGTAAGATGGAATAAACAATGCACTCCAATACAACCATTCGCTACCCCAACCCCAAATAATTGAAAGTTGAAGTTTTTCTAAAACAATATAAACATATAAGCAATACATTATAATGGCCACTATTTCTATGTACAAATTAATTTTTGTATTGCCTGTGCCAACAACAGCATTTAACCAAACTACAGAAACGCTCATTAAAATCATTGCAAAAGAAACAACTCGTATAACTGGTATTGCAGCTTCAATAAATTCATCTCCTTGCCCATAAATCAATAAAAAATATTGAGGAAAAAGATTTACAAAAACACAAACTATTGTAGCAAAAGCAACGCTCATTGTAGAAATTTTTATTATTAATTCTCTTACTCTGTGGTGTAAACCTTGCCCAATAATATTGCTTACCATAGCATTGCTAGTGCTTGCAAATGCCCAAGTAAAGCAACCAAAAAATCCAAATATATTTCGCATTGCATTGCTAATAGCCAAGTCTGTACTGCCTTTGTGTTCAATTAAAATATAAAAAAATTCCCAACTAATGATGCTTAGTGCAAATTGTAATATTAAGGGCAATGAAGTTTTGAAGATGAGTTGAACATTTTCAGGATCGTACTTCCAATTGCTAAACAACTTTAATTGTTTACTAATTCCTTTCCATTTAATTACCCAAAAAATGACTACCAATCCAATCACTTCAGCAATAACAGATGCAATAGCAGCACCATTAAAACCTAAATTGGGTAAGCCTAGGTTTCCAAAAATTAATCCATAATCTAAAACAACATTGCTTACAGTTTCGGCAACAGTTCCATAAACTAAAAATTTACTTTGATTGGTACCAACCAATAAAGCATTACGCATTTGGTAGAGGTACAAAAATGGCAATCCTATAATTCTAATATTTAAAAAATCAATAGACATTTGCACATGCAAGGGATTGTGCAAACTAAAACGCAAAATAGATGGAACAATAAACCAAGTAACCAACATACCAATTACAGATAAAGCTATTGCTACAATTACACCTTGAAAAAAAAGTGAGCCAATGGCATCAATTTTATTTTCACCTGCTCGTCTTGCAATTAAACTTTGTAATCCATTGTTCAACCCACTGCCAATTACAGCAAAAATTAAATAGAAAACTCCTGTAATGCCTGCTACTGCTAAAGCTTCTTTGCCATAACCATCTAAGTGTCCAAGAAAAATATTGTTGGTTATAAAATTTATTTGAGGGACTAGAATAGATAAAGCAATCGGAAAAGTAATTTTCAGAATTTGTTTATTGGTAATTTGAACCTGTAAATTGTTGTGTATGCTGTTGCTTTCCATTAAAAGTTGGCAAAGCTATGGGTTACAATTTGAGTTGAAGCATAGTTTATACAACAATATTTTTATATTATTGCACAGCAATCTGCATATTCATGATACAAAAAACAATTGGGTTATATAGTGATACTACAGGGCATTCGCCTTTTAATAAAGATACTTTAGTAATTGAAGTGTGCAACCAGCATGTGGTTTGTTTTGTGAAATCTGAAAACGATCAAAAAGTTACTTCCTTAGAATTTTTTAAAATAGAAATTGACGGTAATGATTGGGATGAAATTTTTTATGAAATTAGGGTGAACTCTGGATTAATAGATAGGAGCTATAACAATACGCAAGTGTTTTATCATTTTAACGAAATTGTTTTAGTGCCAGCTTATAAATACAATGAAGCAAGCAATGATGCTTTTTTAAATTTAATTTTTGGAGAAGTAGAAAAGTGTGTTACTAAAACTGAAGTACTGAAAATAAAGAGTGAAAAAATATTTTCTGTATATCGCATTCAACAAACATTGCACGAAACAATTCATCGAAATTTTTTATCAATAACAGAGCATCATGTGTACAATGGTATTTTAAATGGAGTTGCAAATGAACGCAACGATAAATTGAGCGATTGTATTGGTGTAAATTTTTATTACAAACATTTTGTTGTGTATGCTTTTAAAAGCAATCAATTGCAAATTGTTCAATCATTTGATTTTACCAATGCCGAAGATGCATTGTATCATATTTTAAATATTGCCAATAAATTTAAAATATCAATTCAAGTTGATACATTGATGCTTGGAGGAATTATTGAAAAAACAGATCCATTATTTGCTTATTTGCAACAACAATTTAAACACCTTTTTTTAGTGGAGGTTGATGCTAGCCAAAATGGATTAGATAAATTGCAATCATATCCTTTACACTATTTCTCACCTTTTTTTAATTTGCAGGCATGAGAATTATTTCAGGAAAGTTTGGTGGACGAAGAATAAATCCACCTGCCAAAATGCCTCATACACGCCCCACAACAGATATTGCAAAAGAAGGATTGTTTAATATTTTACAAAGTCGTATAAGTTTTGATGAAATTAAAACCCTCGATTTATTTGGTGGTACTGGAAGCATAAGTTATGAACTTGCGTCAAGAGGTGCAGCAGATTTAACGCTTGTGGAGAAAGACAATATAATGCACTCATTCATTAAAAAAAATATGGAAATGTTGGGTGTTGAAAATTGTAAAGTATTAAAAATGGATATTTTTAGCTACTTAAATACTTGTACCGAACAGTTTGATTTTATTTTTGCTGGTCCGCCGTATGCTCTTGGTTCAATAGATGAAATTCCAAAAATAATTGTTCAAAAAAAGCTAATTGTTACCGATGGTTTTTTTGTACTAGAACATACACCACGAAACAATTATGAAAAATTTAATGGCTTTAGTTTTGTAAGAAATTATGGCAGCACATTGTTTAGCTTTTTTGTTTCTACAGATTAATGAATATGCAACCTATTTTTATAACAGGTATTGGTACAAATGTTGGCAAAACAATTGTTAGTGCAATTGTAACAGAGGCTTTACATGCCAATTATTGGAAACCTATACAAGCAGGATTTGAAGATGGAACTGATGCACTACAAATAGGTAATTTAATTAGCAATACAACAACTACAGTATTTCCAGAAGTATATAAGTTGCAAATGCCTGCATCGCCACATATTGCAGCAAGAACTGAGCAACTACAAATCAATCTCAATCATATCATCAACCAACAACCCCAAACTTCAAACTCCAAACTAGTTATAGAAGGTGCAGGTGGCATATTGGTTCCCTTAAATGATCAAGAATTTATCATCGATTTAATTGAACAATTACAAGCAAAAGCAATTTTAGTAAGTAGAAATTATTTAGGCAGTATTAACCATTCTTTGCTAACAGCAGCCATTTGTAAACAAAGAAATATTGATGTGTTGGGTTGGATTTTTAACGATACATATTTAGATTATGAAGATGAAATTGTACAATGGACTGGCTATCCAAAAATTGCTTCTATACCGTTTGCAAAGTGTATAAATAAAACATTCATACTTCAACAAGCTAATGAGATACGTTTATCTTTACAGCAGTTGATTTATGACAAAGCAAGCACTCAGAAAAATATATAAAGAAAAGAGATTAAATATTTCTTCAAAAGACAAATTGAAGTATGATGATTTAATGTTAATTCAATTTCAACAATTTGATTTTGGCAATGCTGAAAGTTTGCTTACATACTGGCCAATGGCTCATTCCAACGAACCCAATACACAATTGTTTACAGCTTATTTGCGTCACTCAATTCCCAATTTACAAATTGCTTATCCTGTTGTAGATGCAATTACAGAAACCATGAATGCTATTTTAATTAATGAAGAAACTGTTTATCACACCAGCACTTATGGAATTACAGAACCAAAAGAAGGTACAATAATTGACCCTGTTGAATTTGACATTATTTTAGTACCTCAATTAATTTGTGATAGTAAAGGGTATAGAGTTGGTTTTGGCAAAGGATATTACGATAAATATTTACCATATTGTAGAGAAGATGCTGTAACCATTGGTTTCAATTATTTTGAACCAATAGATAATATTATTGATGCCAATGAATTTGATGTACCTTTAAATTATTGTATTACTCCTCAACAGATATATGAATTTTAATACACTATTCTTAAAATCGTTTAGAGTTTTGTTATTGCCATTTGCAATTGTGTATGGCTTAATTATCATGCTAAGAAATTGGCTTTTTGATAAGCATTATTTAAAAAGTGCAGCATTTAATTTTCCCTTAATTTGTGTGGGCAATTTAGCAGTTGGTGGCACTGGTAAATCCCCAATGGTAGAGTATCTTATTGAGTTGCTACAACCACATTTTAAAATAGGAACATTAAGCCGTGGATACAAACGCAAAACAAAAGGCTATGCGTTGGCAAATGAAGTTACAACGGCATTAGAAATAGGAGATGAGCCGATGCAGTTTCATACAAAATTTCCCAATATTGCTGTTGCTGTTGGAGAAGAAAGATTGGTTGCAATTCCACAATTGTTACAAGATGAACCCGATTTACAAGCAATTATTTTAGATGATGCTTTTCAACACAGAACTGTAAGAGCTGGTTTGAATATTGTATTAACAGAGTTTAGCAATATTTATTCGCAAGATTTTTTTATGCCAACTGGCGATTTAAGAGATGAATGGAAAAGTGCCAATAGAGCCAATATTGTAATTGTAACAAAATGTCCTGCAGACTTGGGTCAGGATAAAAAGTATAAAATTATTCGAAGCTTAAAACTAAAACCTCATCAACGATTGTTTTTTACAACGATTGAATATGGCACACCTTATCATATTATTCAACAAGATGATGAATGGATTTTAACCACCAACGATGAAGTTTTATTGGTTTGTGGAATAGCCAATCCAAAACCACTGAAAGAATATTTGCATGCAACTGTTGATACTTACTATCAAAAAGATTACAGCGATCATCATATTTTTTTAATAGATGATTTGAATGAAATTAAAGAAAGATTTAATGATATTGCAGCCAAACGAAAAATTATGTTAACAACCGAAAAAGATGCTGTTAGGCTAACAAAGTTTTCTAATGAATTAATCGATTTGCCTTTGTACGTTTTGCCAGTAAAACATAGGTTTTTATTTGATGATACAGAACAATTTAATCAATTGGTGATGGACTTTGTACAGAATTTTTCATTTAATCCCGATGAATCAAAATGAGTAAACAAAAAACAAAAAAAAATAAACATACAACTACAAAAAACACAAATATTTCAAACGAAATAAAAGGTGTTTTAGATGTAACTAGAACTGGAATTGGTTATGTAGTAATACCAGATGGAACTGGAGATGTATTGGTGCGTCAGAATGATTTTAATACTGCTTTACATGGAGATACTGTACGAGTAAAAGTGTTAAAAGAAAATTTGAATAGTGGAAGAAAAGAAGGAAAAATTACCGAAGTCATTAGTCGTAAACAAACAGAGTTTATTGGGCATTTACAAGTATCAGCAAACTTTGCTTTTTTTATTCCAGATACTGATAAACCAATGCCAGATATGTTTATTCCATTGGATAAAATTAACGGAGCAAAACATAAAGAAAAAGTAATAGCCAAATTGGTGAAGTGGGAAAAAGGCGACAAAAAACCCATTGGAGAAATTATGAGTTTGCTAACTGCCGCTGATGAGAATAATTCAGCTATGAAAGAACTTTTGGCAGAAGCAGGATTTCCATTGTCGTTTCCTGAAGATGTAATGAAAGAAGCCAATGCGTTGAATGATGATTTTCCTGAAGCAGAGATAAAGAAGAGAAAAGATTTTAGAGATGTGCTCACTTTTACAATAGATCCAGTTGATGCGAAAGATTTTGATGATGCAATTTCTATCAAAAAAATAAGCGAAGACTTATATGAAATTGGTGTTCATATTGCCGATGTAAGCCATTATGTAAAACCAGATTCTAAGTTAGATGAAGAAGGGTATAAAAGAGCAACATCCGTGTATTTACCAGATAGAGTAAACCCAATGTTGCCCGAAAAAATATCGAATGAATTGTGTTCTCTACGTCCCAACGAAACAAAATTTACTTTCTCTGCAGTTTTTGAAATAAATACTCAAGCACAAATAAAAAACTATTGGTTGGGTAAAACAATCATTCATTCCAAACATCGCTTTGCATACGAAGATGTTCAAGAAATTATTGAAGCCAAGAAAGGGTTGTATGAAGATGAAATTTTATTGCTGAACGATTTGGCTCAACAATTAAGAAAAGAACGATTTGGTCATGGTGCTATTAATTTTTCATCTCAAGAAGTTCGTTTTAAGTTAGATGAAAAAGGAAAACCCATTGGTATTGTTATAAAGGAAAGTAAAGAAGCACATCAATTAATTGAAGAGTTTATGTTGTT
>JAGOUF010000146.1 GCA_018061385.1 Chitinophagaceae bacterium
CCCTTTATCATTGCTAAACTAAACTACTAAACTATCTAATTAAACTAAAAGCTCCATTTTTAACGTATTCGGCACCATCGTTTCCTTTAGCTTTAATAATGTAAAAGTATGTTCCATCTGGACATTCTTCGCCTGCTAAAGTTCTTCCATCCCAATATCCTTTAACTCTATCCCATGAAAACAATTGTTGTCCCCAACGGTTAAAAATAACCCCTTCAACCGATTCGAGATTTGTTCCTGCAACTGTAAAGACATCATTTGAACCATCACTATTTGGGGTAAACACATTAGGAATTAAAATACTTGACTGACCAATAACTTCTATAATTACAGTTGCTGTATCAAAACACACCCCATCAGTAACAATCAATACAGCAGTATAATTTCCAATGCTTGTATAGGTATGATTAGGAGCTGATTGATTAGAGTTGGCTGTTCCATCACCAAAAGTCCATGTATAATTTACTGTAGATCCAGTTGAACTATTGTTTGTAAAAATTACATTTAAAGGCATAAACCCTGAGGTAGGAGTGGCTCCTATTGATGCAAAAACTCCTCCAACAACCACGTTTACTGAAACTAATGCACTCGAACAAGTTCCCTCTTCACGTACATAAAAGGTATAATTTCCTATTGTAGATACTTGTGAAGTTGCATTAAACGGACTACCTGTTCCAATTACTGTTGTTCCTGCTGCATCGCTATACCAAGTAATGGTTCCATTACCGCTACTTGTTGCTGTTAAAGTTAAATTATCGCCATAACAAATTGGTGCTACTGCATTTGGTGCGATACTTAATAACGGATAAATGGTTAATGTAGTTTCTATAATACTATCACAACCCAAACTGCCAGTTAAAACATCAGTGTAAACTCCTGCAATGGTTTGGTATGCTCCACCTAACAAAATACTATCTCCTTGACAAATTGCTGCATTTAGTTGAGTTGTAATAATTGGATTAATAGTTAATGTGGTTTCTATAATGCTATCACAACCTAAACTACCAGTTAAAACATCAGTGTAAACCCCAGCAATGGTTTGGTATGTTCCACCTAACAAAATACTGTCTCCTTGACAGATTGCAGCACTTTGTGGAGTTGTAATAATTGGATTGATAGTTAAAGTTGTTTCCACAATACTATCACAACCCAAACTACCTGTTAAAACATCATTATAAACACCTGCATTGGTTTGGTATGTTCCACCTAACAAAATACTGTCTCCTTGACAAATAGCAGCACTTTGAGGAGTTGTAATAATTGGATTAATGGTTATCATAAAAGAATCTAATGCTGATGCACAACCTCCTGATGCAGCAAGATTATTGTAAATCATATATGTTCCAGCAACTGTACTAGATAAGTTAATTTCACCAGTTGATGTACTAACAAAAATCACACTATCTGTTCCATTATAGCTCGAGCTAAATATTCCTGCAAAGTTGTTTCCAACAAATGTTGGTAATGGATTTGAACTTCCTTCACAGAATGGTGTGCTATAAGTAAAGCTTGCACCAGGTGCATTTACTATATTTATTGTTGTAGAATCTACTTGAGGACAAGCATTACTTGAAGGAGTGTTGTAGTAAACAGTAAAAGTTCCTAAACCACTTGCATCTAAATCTATTTCACCAGTTGTTGCATTAATAGCACCTGGAGCAGTAATAGTAAATGTTCCACCAGTAGTTCCTGAAACTGTTGCTACTGGGTCTGTACCAGTTAAACAGTAAGTTCCGCCCGTTGTGTAGTTAAATGTGGCATCATCTATTTGTAAAACTTCAATGGTTGTTGAGTCTATCACTTGAGCACATCCACCAGCTGCTGCAACGGTATTGTAAACCGTATAAACACCTGAAGTACTTGTTGATAAAGTAATTGCACCAGTGGTAGTATTTAAAGTTAAACCTGATGGAGATGAAGAATAATTACCAATTGTAGCTCCTCCATCCATTGTTAATACTGGATTTATTGCATCTTGACAAGATTGTGCTACATTATAGCTGAATCCTGCAGTTGGTGCATCGGTAATATTAACAGTTGTTGAATCTACTTGAGGACAAGCATTACTCGAAGGAGTGTTGTAATAAACAGTAAAAGTTCCTATACCACTTGCCGACAAGTCAATTTCTCCTGTTGTTGTATTAATAACACCTGGGGCAGTAATAGTAAATGTTCCACCAGTAGTTCCTGTTACAGTTGCTAATGGGTCGACACCTGTTAAACAGTATGTTCCGCCAGTTGTGTAGTTAAATGTAGCATCATCTATCTGTAAAATTTCAATTGTTGTTGAATCTAATGCTGCTGCACAACCACCAGATGCTGCTATAGTATTGTACACTGTATAAACTCCTGGAGTGCTTGTAGATAAATTAATTGCACCATTAGAAGTATTTAATGTTAAACCAGATGGAGATGAAGAAAATACTCCTGCACTAGCTCCAGCTCCAAAAGAAAGTATTGGTGTTGTTGCGTCTTGACAAGCTTGGGCAACATTGTAGCTAAAATTTGCACTTGGTGCTGATGTAATGTTAATTATTGTTGAGTCAATTGCTGGACAAGGGCTTCCTGTACTTGCCGTATTATAGTAAACGGTAAAAGTTCCTAATCCACTTGCAGACAAATCTATCTCACCAGTAGTTGCATTAATAACTCCTGGAGCAGTTATGGTAAATGTTCCACCACTTGTTCCTGAAGTAGTTGCTACAGGGTCTGTACCTGTTAAACAGTGAGTGTTGCTTGAGTAGCTAAATGTTGCGTCGTCATTTGCATTTACTAAAACAGAAGGAGTTGTTGCTGTACACGTATTTGTTGCAGTAAATGTAAAGTCAACAGTGCCATTACCAACAATAGTAACAGTGCCTCCAGCAGTTACAGTTGCAACAGATGTATTGTTGCTTATCCATGTTCCACCAGTTGTTGGAGTTAAAGTAATCACTCCATTTTCGCAAATAGAAGCACTTGAAGCAGTTACAGCAGGCGATGGAAGAATAGCCGCATTATTAAATGCAGCAGAAACTGAAGAATTACAAGAACCATTGTTGGCTATAACAGTATAAGAAGTTCCAACCACCATGCCACTAATAACACCACCAGTACCTACGGTAGGGCCAGCAGGAGTAAAAGTATAAGTGTAAGCAGCATTATAGTTAGAAACAGTGCTAGAACCAGCAGCACTACAAGTAGGAGCTACAGAACTTATTGTTGGTGTAGGTGGTGTAGGTAACATGGCTGCATTACTAAAGTCAATTGAAGCAGATGAAGAACACGAACCATTACTAGCAATTACCTGATAATTTGTTCCCACTATCATACCACTGATTACACCACCTGCACCTACAGTTGGACCAGCAGGACTAAAAATATAGGTTAATGCTGCATTGTAGTTTGAAACCGTACTACTTCCTGCAGCACTACAAGTTGGAGCAGTAAAGCTCAAAGTAGGAATAGTAGGTGTAGTTAAAGTAGCTGCATTACTAAAACTAGCCGATGCAGTAGAATTACAAGAACCGTTGTTTGCGATAACATTGTAAGAAGTTCCCACTACCATACCACTAATAACACCACCAGCACCTACGGTAGGACCAGCAGGTGTAAAGTTGTAAGTGTAAGCAGCATTATAATTAGAAACAGTACTAGAACCAGCAGCGCTACAAGTTGGGGCAGTAGAACTTATGGTTGGTGTTGGTGGTATAGGTAACATGGGTAAATTGCTAAAAACAACCGAAGCAGAAGAGCTACAAGAGCCGTTGCTTGCAGAAACCTGATAATTTGTTCCTACTACCATACCGCTAATTACTCCTCCAGCACCTACAGTAGGTCCAGCAGGAGAGAAAACATAAGTTAACCCTGCATTGTAATTAGAAATGGTGCTACTACCATTTACTCCACATGTTGGAGCCGTTGAACTAATGGTTGGTATTGGTGGTACAGGCAACATGGCTGCATTATTAAAAGCAGCAGAAGCCAAAGAATTACAAGTACCATTGTTTGCTCTAACAGTGTAAGAAGTTCCTACTACCATACCACTAATAACACCGCCAGCACCTACTGTAGGACCAGCAGGAGTAAAAGTATAAGTGTAAGCAGCATTATAGTTAGAAACAGTACTAGAACCAGCAGCACTACAAGTTGGGGCAGTAGAACTTATTGTTGGTGTAGGCGGTATAGGTAACATGGGTAAATTGCTAAAATCAACTGAGTTGGTTGAATTACAAGAACCATTGCTAGCATAAACCTGATAATTTGTTCCTACTACCATACCGCTAATTACTCCTCCAGCACCAACAGTTGGACCAACAGGTGAAAAGACATAAGTGTAAGCTGCATTATAATTAGAAATAGTACTGCTACCATTTACTCCACATGTTGGAGCCGTTGAACTAATGGTTGGTATTGGTGGTACAGGCAACATGGCTGCATTGCTAAAAGCAGCAGAAGCCGAAGAATTACAAGAACCATCATTAGCAGTAACTGTATAAGAAGTACCAATCACCATACCGCTAATAACACCACCAGCACCAACAGTAGGACCAGCGGGTGTAAAAGTATAAGTGTAAGCAGCATTATAGTTAGAAATAGTACTAGAACCAGCAGCAATACAAGTAGGAGCTACAGAACTGATGGTAGGAGTAGCAGGTAAAACCGGTGAAGAATAAGTTATTCTAACTTCCCCTCTTGCACCAGCACCACCTGAAGCGCTTACAGCACCATAACCTTCTTTGTGGTTTAATCCACCGCCACCGCCTGCACCTATAAGATTCCCATTGCCTCCGTTTTTTGAAGTATTGCTAGGTAAATTGTTCATTCTACTATTACCTCCATTACCGCCTGGTGCATTTCCTACACCTCCTGGGTTGTTATCAATAATTCCATAAGAATTTCCTGCTGGTGCATTACCACCAGCTCCACCTGGTCCTGCAGCTCCACCACCACCTCCGCTTTTATCAGTTCCTGTCCATAATATATATCCTGCAGCACCGTTTCCTCCATTATAAAAAACTGTACCGCCAGATCCTGCACCTCCTGCACCTGGAGCTCCTATCACGTTTACATCGGGAGGGTTGTTATTGTTATAAGCCCCAGCTCCATTACCACCAATTCCTCCTGTGGCTACCAAATTGATTCCAAAATTCATAAATGAACTAGTACCTCCAGTACCTCCAGCCCCTGGAGCTGTGGATATTCCCCCATTCCATGTGCCTGCACCAGCCGTACCAGCCGTACCGCCTGCACCAACAACCAAATTATAAACTTGACCGCTAGTTACTGCAAATGTCTGAGAGGTATAACCTCCGCCTCCGCCTCCTCCAGCACCAGAACAAGCCTCCCCATCAGAACTGTTTCTAAGTATTGCAATACTTCCACCGCCACCGCCACCAGCACTCCAAACTTGTACAGTAACAGAAGTTACGCAAGGAGGTACAACCCAAGTTGTTGCACCAGGAGTGGAAAAAGCTACTGTAGTTTGAGCGCTTGCTATAATTGACGATAAGATTAAAAGTGTGAATAAAAAGCCTTTAATACTGTTATTAATAACCTTTGAGATTAAAGATAAATAGATTGTTTTTTTCATAACCTGAGTATTAAGAGTTGTGTTGTTTTAAAACTTCTTAACCAAAGGTACCTTCAAAAACAGTGTGTAAAAAATAAAAATTAATTAAAACTTAGGTTTATAAATAGGCTTTTTTTAGGTTTATAAATTACGAGATGATAGAATTTTTTTTGGACGAACAAATTTTATAAAAGGTTGCTTACTAAATATAAAAAATCAATATGCTTAGTGTTTGTAGTATGTTTAGCTAATTTATGAGTAACATTTTTCTTAAATATAAAATTAGTTATGTTGAGAGAATTAAATTTTTTTATAAAATATAATTATTTTTTATTTTAATTATTAGCTTTATAAATTATTTAATATCTAATTAAAATGTCTCAAGAGCTACATCAATTAATAATCTCTTTAAGTAAGGGCGAAAAAAGAGCTATTGTTTTATCTGCTGATAGAACTGAAGGAAATAAAAATTTTCTTGAATTGTATTATGCTTTGTTAAAGCAACCAATTTATGACGAGGATCAACTTTTAAAAGAAAATAATAATAAGCCTTTTGTTAAGCATTTAGGATTCACCAAAAATTATCTGCAAAATTTTATTTTAAAAGAGCTAAGAACCATTCATACTGATTATAAAGTAAGCATTAAAATAAAAAATTATTTAATAGATGTTGAGTTGTTGTTTTGGAAAGGGCATTTTAAGCTTGCATTGAAATTAATAAATCAAGCAAAAATATTAGCAGAAAATTATGATTACCCTTTAATGCTTGAAGAGCTGTATTATTGGGAAAGAAGAATTGTAACCTCTGGGTCGATGAAAATTCCTAAAATTCTACATTATACTGCAGATAAACGATTTGAAAT
>JAGOUF010000147.1 GCA_018061385.1 Chitinophagaceae bacterium
CAACAATAGCAGTTACTTTACCCTGGGCAATTTGCAAATCAACTTGCTGCAATACAGGTTCGTTACCTGCACCTGGGTAGGTAAAAGATAATTTATTAAAGCTTATCGTTTTATTGTTAGGCAATTGCTCAATAAATTGTTTATTATTCGGTTCTTCTTCCTCTAATTCATGTATTTCATTTAATCTTTCTAGCGATATTTTAGCATCTTGTGCTTGTTGTATAAAACCAATTAATTGTTCTACTGGGCTATTTAGCTGCCCAATAATATATTGTACTGCCAACATAGCTCCTAAAGTAAGCTGACCATCAATAACCGATTTTGCAACAAAAAAAGTAATTAAAATATTTTTTCCTTCGTTTATAAAAAAAGCACCAGCTTGTTGGTATTGGCTTAATGATAAACTTTTGTACGACAGTTTAAATAAACCAGCTTGTAAACTCTCCCACTCCCAACGTCTTAAATGTTCGACATTGTTTAATTTTATTTCTTGCATGCCATATATTAATTGCATAGTAGCTGTATTTTCTTTAGCAGCAATGGCAAAGCGTTTAAAATCTAGATTACGCCTAAATTGTAAAAATATTTTTATCCATAAAAAGTACAGCAAACTACCCATCAAAAAAATAAAAAAAACAGCTACATTATATTGCAGCATTACAAAAGAAAAAATTACTAAATTAAATAAAGAAAAAAGTGTACTTAATGCACTGCCAGTAAGAAAACTCTCTATTCTTCTGTGATCGCCAAGGCGTTGTATAATATCTCCGGTTTGTTTGGTATCAAAATAACTGAGAGGCAGTTTCATTAATTTAATCCAAAAATCGGATAGTATAGAAAGGTTTACTTTGGTGCTTATATGTAGCAATATTTTACTACGTATAAACTCTACAGTTGTACGCCCAAAAAACAAAGCAAACTGGGCAAATAATATAATATAAATAAACTGTAGGTTATGTGTTTGTATGCCAGTATCTACAATACTTTGGGTTAAAAAAGGTAAAATTAGTTGCAATAAACTACCCACCAAAAGCCCCAATACCAATTGTACAATGTACTTTTTTTGCTGTAAAAAATATTGCAATAAACTTTGCCAACCAATGGCTTTGCCTTTAGTGGTTTCATCAAATTCGTTTAAATAATTTGTTTCATAAAATGCAGGTGTAGGCTCTAGCAATAAAGCAATGCCCAACTCTTCGTCTCCATTAGTGGTGCTTGCCCAAAATTGTAAAAACTCTTTTTTTGTGTACTTAAGTAATCCTTTTGCAGGGTCGGCAATTTCTATTTTTTTTAGTTTTGAATTTGGCGTAAGTACTACAAAATGGTTTTGCCCCCAATGTATAATGGCTGGTAATGGTGCATCATGCAATAATTCATTAAAAGAAATTTTTACTTGCCTAGTTCTAAAACCTTGTTTTTCTGCAGCATAACTAATGCCCAATAAATTAACGCCCTCTTTACCAATTTCTGTAAGGTTTCGTAAATGGTTTATTGCAATAGATTTACCATAATATTTTGATACCATGCGTAAGCAAGTGGGACCACAATCCATAGCATCTTGTTGTTTAAAAAATGAAAATTTGGGCATGTATACTTATTACAATAATGCTGTTTAGCTATTATTGATAGAGGTAAGATAATTTTATTTTAGAAAAAAGTTAGTGAGGGTATTAAAGAAAGCGAAAGGATAAAAGCCCTGTGGAAAGCCAATGGACGATGTGTACTTTTTGCTTCTACTAAATTAACGCACTTTCCTTTACCAAACACACAAAGCCTTGCAAAGAGAAGATGCTGAAAAATTCTTCGATTTTATATTTTGTGTTGGCAACATTGCTATAAAGGAAATAATCTCAAAAGCCAGATTCTAATTCTTCAATTACAACACAATTTGCCCAATGACAAGTTTTTTTAATTGACTTAACACTATTTATGTAACATTTTCCTACAAATTCTATTTTCTCATCCTTACAAATTCTAACTAGAGTTGGGCAATCAGAGTCATGATTGCAAGCTAATACATTGGGAAGTTTACCAATATTTTGTATTTCGTCTCTACTAAGTATTTTGCCAATATTCAGTAAACCAAGTTGCAATTTTTTAATAAAGTTCATTTCACTAGTATATTATTTATTGCGTCTTTTAATAAATTCCCACTACTTGGTTTTGGTAAATTAGTATAAAGCCTTCTCTTTAATTTGTCATAAAGTAAATATCTAGGGATTGAAAACGACTTTTCAGTATCATAAATGCTTGAGTTTTTATCTTTTTTCAACTCATTAATTATCTCTTCCGTTATCCTTTTATTTATAATCGTATGTGTGCCTTTTATTTTTTGTTCTTTGAGGTAATTATAAACTTTTGTAGAATCACTTAACTTATCTACCGAAAAAAACACTTGGTGAATATTTTGATAAAACAAAAATGTAGAAACATCTGTATAATAATTAAATTCTTGTATACACGGTGTACACCATGTAGCCCAACAATCTATAAAGAAATACCGATTATTAAATTCTTCAAAATAATCCTTAAATGTTTTACTATCAGCATTAACAATATTTACTTCTCCTATCAATTTCTCTCTCTGAAACAGTATACTATCTTTAAAATTATTTATTTGAGGCAGATATTTTGAATTTGAATAATATTTTGAAAAGAGCTTGATATCGTCTTTAAAACTGTGATTTGGAAAAAGTCTTAAAAGACTATAAAGTTTAACTCCCCAAGCATCTTCCGCAATATTTTTGGGGTATAAAAAAAAGTATCCCAAATCTGATTTTTTTAAACTTGTATCATAAATTATAGAATCCTTTCGAATAATATCGCTTAAAAAGTCATTATATAAAAATTTACCCGTAAAACAAAAAAGTAAATTTTTATTTTGTGCATCACCATAATAATAGAAAAGATTTCGGTAATTAGACCATTCATTGTAATTACTCCACTTACTTGAAGTGTCTATTAATTTAACATTTCCAATTCGCCTTATTGCATAACGAAATAGTGAGGCTTTTATATCTAGAAGGTAGAGTTCTATTGCTTCTGTTTTCTTATACTCCGTATAACTCAAAAACCAATTCTCAATAGAATCAATGTATTTTCTTGTATTTAAATAAAAGTCTTTATAATTAAAAAGCTTCTTTTCTATAAAATCAATTTCTGAAAATAATTTGGCTATAGGATAACATTCATGATAATAAAGATTGTTTGCACTTGAGTTACTTCCAAAAAAGTTCAGATAATATGCTGGATAGCTATTTGCTTTATTTTTAATTATTTCAATAAGAACTGAATCTTTCGGCGAGATTGCAATGTTAAAACTTAGTTGATCGTTAATATCAATATTTAATAACTGAGTCGTCGTTACAGTTAGTTTAACATTATTTTGCTTTTTAAGATCAATTTCTGTATAATCATTATGCTTATCTGGTTCGAAAAAAGAGAAATTATTTTTATAAACCTTTATTCTAGGAATATTCTCTTTATCTAAGTATTTGAAACCAATTATAACATTATTTGCAGATACTATCTTTGATAAAAAGAATAAAAAAAATACTAACAAATTTTTCATAATACAAAATTATAGTTAGGGGATGTCTTAAACATCCCCTAGATACTGTAAGGAATTACCAATTTGTACAATCTGTACAACTGCCACTTGAAGTACTTCCACAATAAGTTGCTACTTCACTCTGTAAATAAGCTTGACTAGGTTGAGCACCACCTGTATAATACCAAGAACCTGGTGTACTACCACTACATGTACATGTGCAAGCACCCTCATATTCCAAATTCCAAGGATCACCTCCACCCATTACTTTTTTAGCTTCGTCTCTGCTTAATGCAGTACCTAAGCTGGCAAATTTTTTGTTCATTTTTTTTGGTTTTGGCCCTTCTATGTAAACACATACTTCGACAGGCTCAGTGTGACATTTTACTAGAAAAGCGATTAATAAAATTAATTGTTTTTGCCGTTTTTTTTAAGTGGCAGTATGGCAATGCCACCCTCACTCACAAGCTGTACGGCTTGCAAGTAAGTTTTTTTAATGTTATACTGAGTAACGAAGCATCTTTCTTTTATTGAACAGATTCCTCGTATCCTCGGAATAACATACACCCAGCAGCAGCCTTGTACTTCGGCACACTGTAGTTCATCTGGAATTCTTTCTCTCAGGAACTAACTGAGAAAAAAAGATACAACCACCCCTAAATATCATATTTCGACAGGCTCAATATGAAAGTATTATTAGGACAGTAAATATTTTAAATCGGCTACACTATATACTTCGGGTAATTGATAACCATTTATAAATAGTGTTGGCGTAAAACTGATTTCGGTTTTATTGCACCATTCTTCCATTTTAGCTAACTCGTTATTTTGTTGCTCCAAGCTTCCATTTACAGGGTATTGGCTTGCAAATACCTCATAATTTTTTTCTTTTGCCATATACCAAGCATCTAGTGCTTGCTTGGTTTGTTGCTCATTATTATTTGCAGCTATTGCCAACAAATGTTTTACTGGTAAAGCTCTTTTATCGCCCTCCTTATTGGTAGCAGTAAATATAATTTGTGCTTTAATGTTGGGGTTAGTTGCTAACAACTCTTCAATTACTGGGTGTGCAGTTGCACAAGGCCCACAATATGGGTTACATACTTTTACAATGGTATGTTGAGCATTGGCGTTGCCTATACTTATGCCTAAACCTTGGCTGCTATATACTACTTGTTTTTGCTTTAGCAAAAGGGCACTAAAAATTTGAGTATCATATTTAAAACGCATTAACTGCCTTTTTGTACGTTTGGCTTCTTGTGCCTTTAACAAATTGGGCTTTAACAAATACCAAATAATAACTGGTAATAAAAAAGAAAGTATAAATTGACTATTGAATATTAATACAGCATTTTTAATTGATAAAGTTGTGAGTTGGTTGGTTGTGAGTGCTACAATAAATTCGGCTATTAATAAAACTTGTACTGTTAAACACAATACACACCATTGCTTGGCAATACGCCATTGATAATACACAGAAAAAATAGTGTAGGGCAATGCCAATAAATTGATTACGGCTATTAAAAATATTGCTTTTGGTGTAAAAAATAAGAGGGCTAAAAAGCTACCTGTAAAATAAAAAAAACCTATTTCACTCCAACTAAAAAAGTTAAACAATTTAGCTTGTTTGCTACTTAAAATTGCATTGCAATTGGTTTTAGCACCCGCTGTGCAAATTTGTTGCAATATTGGGTTGGCTTTGTCTACCTCGTACCACAACAATAAGCCTGTTACAATAATACCCATTAATTTTATACTGCTTATAATTGCAAAAAATGTTGTTTGCTGTACATTAACTGTGTGCAACATATTAATTGCACTTGCTACAATTGCAGTAATAGCCAACAGAATTGTAATTGGTAACTGTAAGTTTTTTAAAAGCTGCTTTTTGTAGTTGGCCTTAAAGTCTTTTTCGCCACTGTTGCTATTTGCTTCTGCCAATAATACTACACCACTCCACTCTTTGGCAAAGTCATCAATTTTTTTGTTTAATCTTTTACCCCCCCCGTTTCATTTTGATAAACAATATTATTATTGGTTATTTCAAATATGGTTAAGTAATTGTTTTGTTTGGTATGTGCAATAAATGGCGTTGGTAATTCTTTTAGCTTTTCGGGTGTAGTTTTTAATATTACATTATCTATCTGCCAATGTTTTAAACTATCGCCAATACTTAATAAACTTGGATAGTTGGGATGGTTTTGTAAAGTTTCGCTAATGGTTGTAGCGGTAACTTTTACTTTTAAATGCGTTGTTAATTGTATGGTACAATTAATAGGCATACTATATGTGTTTAAAAATAAAAACATAAAGCTTATAAAGTTGGCTTATAGTAATTTAAAAAATATTTTTTTGACATAGTGAATTTAAGAGTGATTTTATATAGAAAAAAATATTTATACCTGTTTTTTATTTGAAATATTTCCTTTATACAATTGTTTTTTGAATGTTTATAATGGTTGTAGCATCTTTGTTTTACTACCGAAATACTAATTTTAAAAGTTTATATAGCGTAATTTTACGTAATACATTTTTGTAAGGCTAATTAATTTGGTTTAACCAACATTAAAATATGTTTTTTAACACTATACTACTAATGCAAATACCAGTTTACCATGAAGTTTGCCTTTTACAGTACTTAAATTACTGTTAAATAATGATATAAACGTTGAAGTGAGTGACACCACGAAGGATGATAGTAGCACTTAGCTTACAAATACAATTATTGAACAGAAATTTGAGCAATTGATTTAGCTGCAATCCAACCACTCGTCCACGCATTTTGAAAATTAAAGCCTCCTGTAATAC
>JAGOUF010000148.1 GCA_018061385.1 Chitinophagaceae bacterium
TGATTACTTTTTTAGGTTGATCGAGTTGCTTGAAAAATAAGTCTATTGCCTGCATAAATGTGTGCAAATGTAGAGGTAATGAACTTATTGTACATATGTTTTGTGCTACTGCTGAATACAATATTTGCGATTGCTCAATTAGAAAATAAAATAAGTTGTGAAAATTGTTGCTTCTTACCAGTTTCATAGAGAAGCAATTGCATTATACCCCTACTTTTGCGGCGAATTAGAAAAAAAACAATATGAGTAACAGAACTTTTACCATGATTAAACCAGATGCAACCTCTAAAGGTTATACTGGTGGAATTTTAGACATGATGTTGAATGCAGGTTTCAGCATTAAAGCAATGAAATGGACTAAATTAACTCCTGAACAAGCAGGTGAATTTTATGCAGTACATAAAGAACGCCCTTTTTATGGCGAATTAGTAGAATTTATGAGTAGTGGCCCAATTGTAGCAGCCATTCTAGAAAAAGAAAATGCTGTTGCCGATTTTAGAACTTTAATTGGTGCTACCAATCCTGCTAATGCAGATGAAGGTACAATTAGAAAAAAATATGCAGCATCGATTGGAGAAAATGCTGTTCATGGAAGTGATAGTGATGAAAATGCAACTATTGAAGGAAGCTTTTTCTTCTCTGGATTAGAAAGATTTTAAATAAAAATCCCCCGAAATTTTCGGGGGATTTTTATTTGTAGTTGTACATTTTATTTACCGTTGTACATAATATTATAGTATTCATCTGCCATACGACTACTGTCGAATTGAAAACGAACATCATTCATACCATTTTTAACTATAGCTCTCCAAGCATCTTTATTTTCGTAGTACATTGGAATGATTTCATTTTCCAACATATCGTATGCTTTGTTTAAATCGTATTGATCTTGATCGTGAGTGCTCATGTTTGCATAATCGGCCTTTGGTATAACAAAGCTGTTAACCCCTGGCTTAGCAAATTCTGGTATCCAACCATCATCTGTACTAAAGTTAATGGCACCATTCATAGCTGCAGTCATTCCACTTGTTCCACTTGCTTCTCTTGGTACACGAGGATTGTTTAACCATAGATCGGCACCTTGTTTTAAACGACGACTTAAGAATAATTCGTAACCAATTAAAACCGATACATTTTTATATTTTTTACTTAAATGCACCAATTGATTGAACTGTGTAATAGCTGGATAATCTTGTGGGTAAGGTTTCCCAGCCCAAATAATTTGTACAGGATATTTTATATTACTCAACATTTTTTCAAAACGTTGCATATCATAAGTCAACATATCTGCACGTTTGTAACCTGCAAATCTTCTTGCCCAAACAATGGTTAATACATTGGGGTCAAATAATTTTCCTGTTTGATCGGCAACTATTTCAAATGCTCTTTTCTTCAGATACCACTTTCTATCATCAATCGCTGCATCATTATTTGCATCGGCAAAACGATACAATGGTTCATCGGCCCAGTACGTATAATTTTGAGAATTTGTAATTGCAGCAATTGGACAAATTCCTTCATAATTGTTCCACATTTCATTGCTCACCACTCCATGTAATTGAGATACGCCATTTGCTTTTCGAGCAAAGCGTAAAGCCACTAAAGAGTGATTAAACTGATCATCTTTTAATCCAGTTAGTCTTCTCACTTCATCCAAGCTAAGACCACAGAAATAACTCATTTTATGACATAAATAAATGTCGTGTTTTTCGTTACCTGCTTCTTCTGGAGTATGTGTAGTAAATACTAAATGTTCTTTCAACTTTTCAACACTATGATATTTGTTTTGCAACAAATAAAATGCTGAAGAAATTGCATGAGCTTCGTTCAAATGATAAACATCTGGATTAAAGCCTAACTCATCAATCAACTTTGCACCACCAACACCCAATAAAATAAACTGAGCTACTTTGGTAGATACATTGGCATCGTATAAACGATGGGTAATTGTTTGAGAAACATAATCGTTCTCAGGCAAATCAGTACTTAATAAAAATAGAGGTGCACTATTAAAAGTTTCTGGATTCAAGTACCAAGCTTTTACCCAAACCGGATGATCATGAATATCAATTTGGAACTTAATACCAGTATCTTCTAAAAAGTCAACTGTTTTTTCCATCCAAGCTGGTTGCAAGGTTTGATCTTGGTTACGGGTTTGGTCGTAATAACCATATTTCCATAACATACCAATACCTATCATATTTTGTTTCAGTTCATAAGCTCCACGTAAGTGAGAACCTGCTAAAAAGCCTAAACCTCCACTATAAATTTTTAATGGTTGATGAATAGCAAACTCCATTGAAAAATAAGCTGCTTTTGTTGCATACTTAGGGTTTACCTCATAAGGAACTTCATAATTTCTAAAATTCATTGGTTGCGTTTTTTGTTTACAATCAACCGCAATATAACGGCTTTTGGTTTAAAATGTAATTTTTACACATTAGGCAAGCAACCAAACTAAAAAAATAGTGTGGATAAGAATCGTTGAAGTAAAAATAAGGGAATTGAAATGCTATAACTATAATGTGGGCAAATACTGAATAAAAAGCCCCACTCAATTGAACTGAATGGGGCTTTTTAAATGTGTGTCAATTAATTATTGTGTTTCTACCACTTCTCTTAAATATTGTTTCTCCTCTTTAAATGCTTTACGTGGCTGTATACCTAGTAATTGAAACATGGTATTATCCTCATCAAAACTTGGATTAGGAGTAGTTAATAATTTATCACCAGCAAAAATGCTATTTGCACCAGCCATAAAACATAATGCTTGTTCTGCAACACTCATATCTGTTCTTCCTGCACTTAAACGTACCATGGTTGCAGGCATTAAAATTCTTGCAGTGGCAATCATTCTAACCATATCCCAAATGTCAACTTTTGTATTGTGTTCTAAAGGAGTTCCTTTTACTGGAACTAAGGCATTAATTGGCACACTTTCAGGATGCTTTTCCATTGTACATAAAGTATGCAACATGGTAATTCTATCGTCATGCGTTTCTCCTAAACCAATAATTCCACCACAACAAACAGTAACGCCAGCTTTACGTACATTGTCTAGTGTTTGTAATCTATCGTCATAAGTTCTAGTAGTAATAATTTCACTATAATGTTCTTTGCTTGTATCTAAATTATGGTTGTAAGCATGTAAGCCAGCATTGGCCAATTTAATAGCTTGATCTTCTGTAAGCATTCCTAATGTACAACAAACTTCCATACCCATTTGGTTAACACCTTTTACCATATCTAATACTCTATCAAAATCTTTATTGTCTCTCACTTCTCTCCATGCAGCACCCATGCAAAACCTTGTGCTACCAGCATCTTTGGCTTTTTGTGCATATTCCAACACTTCCTCTTTTTTCATTAACGCTTGCACATTTACATCAGTTGTATACCTTGCTGCTTGGGGACAATATGCACAATCTTCGCTACAACCACCAGTTTTAATACTTAACAAAGTACACACTTGCACTTCGGCTGTATCGTTGTATTTTCTGTGTAGTTGTGCAGCTAAAAATATCAGTTCTAATACAGGCGTATTGTATATGGATTTAATTTCTGCAATAGACCAATTATTTCTTATCTCATTATTCATACAATTAATTTATAAGCAAATATAAAGCGATGGGTATAAAAATATAACTGAAATTGATGAAGCATTTTTTGGAGCAAATCCCCATAAAAAAAGCGTTTTGGAATTTAAACCAAAACGCTTTCTTCAATATTCCTAACAATGAAAAAACAAATACTTATTTTACCGACTGCAACACTTGCTCTAATTGCTTTGCAGTTACAACACCTGATTGACGCCACAAAATATTTCCTGCTTTAAAAATGATGAATGTTGGAACACCTTGTATTGCATAAGATTGAGCCACTTGCGGGTTTTTATCTACATCAATTTTAAGAATGGTTACTTCATCTTTTAAAACATCTTTTACTTGTTTTAAAATAGGAGCCATCATTTTACAAGGACCACACCATTCTGCAAAAAAATCGACTAGCACAGGTTTATTGCTTTGTATAATTGTGCTGAATGAATTGCTATTGTTCGGCATTTTCTTTTAGTTGTTGTTTCTTAAATAAATTGAACACCATTGCACCCAATATTGCAAAATAAATGGTACTATTTGCAGGCTTAGAAGTAATAGCACAAGTGCCAGACTCACACCCTACTCTATCCCAATATACAAAGCCAATAATTGCACCCAACACTGCACCAAAAATAGTGAGCTGATTATTTTTAAACCACTTCTTCATAACTAACATCTTTAATATTATTAGTAGATTTTGTTTGAATATTGGTTGCACAAGACTGTGTGCCACAACAACCAATATTGGCAACAGACAAACCAGCAAAAATTAAACCAATTAATGCAAAGAAATAATCGCCTTGTACAATACCTTGTACCAAAATAATTATTCCAAAAACCAATCTTAATACTCTTACAAAATTCCAGCCTTGCAATATTTTTTTCATAGTTTAAATTTTACCACTTAACGAATTCCATCCACCACCATTGTACACTGTTATTGAAGCATTGGCAAGCCATGTTTTTGCCATTGCACTTCTTGCACCACTTTTACAAACTGTAATAACTGTCTTATTCATTTTTTTAATTTCGGCGATTCTTTTTTGAATTTGATCTAAAGGAATATTGATAGACTTTTGAATATGCCCACTTTGATATTCTTGTGGTGAACGAACATCAATAATTACTGCTCCATTTTGTACAAGTTCTTTATAATCTACTTGAACTGGAGAAAAAAGGCTTTTAAACATTTGTAACATACGATTAATTTGAATTGTATTAAATAATTATAACATGGTTGATGGACAAACATAATTGCTAATTGTAAATTTATTGGTTGCTTTAATTGCTTTAAAACCACCCTTTACATCTATTAAATTATGATAGCCACGAGCTTTTAAAATTGATATAAAAATCATGGATCTATAACCACCAGCACAATGCACATAGTATTTTTCATTTTTATCTATTGATGCAATGTTTTGGTTAATAAAATCCAATGGTACATTTTCGGCACCAATAATTTGTTCACTATCAAACTCACTTTTTTTACGAACATCTACAATTGAAATTTGTTCGTTTAAACTTTCGTTGTAAAAAGTTGCTGCATTAATTGATTGAATGGTATCTATTTCTTTTCCTTCAGCTTTCCAGGCTTCAAAACCACCTTGTAAATAACCAATACAATAATCGTAACCTACACGTGCCAATCTTGTAACCACTTCTTCTGCTCTACCTTCATCGGCAACAATTAAAATGGGTTGTTTAATATCTGTAATTAATGTTCCAACCCAAGGAGCAAAACTACCGTCAATGCCTATATTTATTGAGTTTGGCACAAATCCTTTAGCAAATATTTCGGGCATTCTAGTATCTAAAATAATTGCATTTGTTTCGTTGGCAGCTGCTTCAAATGCAGAAGGAGTTAATGCTTGACTTCCTCTTCCCAATACAGTATCTATGCTATCATATCCTTGAATATTCATCAATACATTTAATGGAAAATAGGCAGGTGGTGCAACCAATCCTTTTAGCACTTCTTTTACAAATTCTTCTTTAGTTAAATTTCTTTGCAAGGCATAGTTTACCATTTTTTGATTGCCTAAAGTATCGGTAGTTTCCATACTCATATTTTTACCACAAGCACTACCTGCCCCATGTGCAGGATACACAATAATATCGTTGGCCAATGGCATTATTTTGTTGTGTAAAGAATCGTATAAATGACCTGCTAAAATTTCTTCTGTTAATTCTGGAATTAGTTTTTGTGCTAAATCTGGTCGGCCAACATCGCCAATAAACAATGTATCTCCAGAAAACAATGCAGTTTCTTCTCCATTTTCATCAATCAATAAATAACAAGAACTTTCCATTGTGTGGCCAGGCGTATGAATAACTTTTATAGCAACATTTCCCAAAGGAAACAATTGACCATCATAAGCTACTATACTTTCAAAATTTGGACTTGCAGTTGGACCATAAATAATTGATGCTCCAGTTTTTTTACTTAAATCAATATGACCAGAAACAAAATCGGCATGAAAATGTGTTTCAAAAATGTACTTTATGGTTGCACCATTTTTTGTGGCTTTATCAATATAAGGCTGTACTTCACGTAAAGGATCAATGATTGCAGCTTCTCCATTGCTCTCAATATAATACGCTCCTTGTGCAAGGCAACTTGTATAAATTTGTTCAATCATCATGTTTGCAAAATTTTATAATGCAAATATGAAAAATGATTTAGAGCTTTTTGGTGACAAAAGTCACATTTAACCTTATCTAAATTTATTGAAACAAACTTTTAG
>JAGOUF010000149.1 GCA_018061385.1 Chitinophagaceae bacterium
ATCGCCAAGAACTAGCAGTGTTAATGCCATTCTTAACTATGCAAAATCTACAGATGTTGTAACATCTGTCTAACAAAAATTGGTTGCAAACCGCAAAAATTAATTTGAACCGGTATCTTTATTTCTGAGTTATACAAAAACTATGACAAAGAAAGAAAGATACCGGTTTGTTATTGAATACTTTGAAGAGCATGTTCCTGTTGCAGAAACTGAATTACTGTACAATAATCCTTTTCAATTATTGGTGGCAGTAATTTTATCTGCACAGTGTACCGATAAACGTGTAAACCTTACTACGCCTGCAATTTTTAAGCAATATCCATCGCCAAATGAAATGGCAAAAGCCACTTTCGACGAATTGTTTCCCTTAATTAAAAGTATTTCTTACCCCAACAATAAAGCCAAACATTTAATTGGCATGGCCAATATGTTGTTGGAAAAATTTAATGGAGAAATACCCATGACTGTAGATGAACTAGTACAGTTACCAGGCGTTGGACGAAAAACCGCCAACGTAATTACCAGCGTTGTAGATGAACAACCCAATATGGCTGTAGATACACATGTAAATAGAGTAAGCAAACGCTTGGGTTTAGTGCCTTTAACAGCTACAACACCTTTGGCTGTTGAAAAAGAATTGATTAAAAATATCCCAAAAGAGTTGGTGCATAAAGCACATCATTGGTTGATACTACATGGACGTTATACTTGTACTGCACGTAGTCCAAAATGTACTATTTGTGGCTTAAGAAGAGAGTGTAAATATTATGCAAAAGAAGTAATAAAATAAACATAAAAAAAGGATAGAAAATATAATTTATTCTATCCTTTTTTAATAAGGAAGTAAAGGGTTTATAATTTAAAAGCCATTGTTATACTAAAAACACGATGTTTGTTTTTATCATCTGCACTGCTATTACTACCACTCTGTAATTTTGATAATCCAAACCCATAATTAATGCCTAATTGAAAATCTTTGGTTTCTATCCCAGCAAGTGCATTAAATCCAAAATCAAATCTTCTCATAATTCCATAGCCAGAACCTTCTTCATTGTTAAGGGTTGATGGATCGTCGCTAGACCATTTAATATTTTCGTTGCTAGTAAAAGCAATGCCAGCAAACTTTCCCTCTGTTTTGTTTTTTCCAGCAATACCCATTGCTATATAAGGACCAGCACCAAAAAATAGTTTTGCATTTTTTGTAGGTGTTTTAAATACAAGATTTACAGGAACTTCAAGGTACATTGGATTACTCGTTGCTTTAAAATAATTGTTGCTATTGGCATTGCCAGATTGAGTTTTAGCACCTTTAGAATTAAACAATATACCCGATTGTAAATATAATGGACCACCTAATTTAGCATCGCCAATAAACCCAATTTGAAAACCAGTTAATACTTTACTATCATCAATATCCCCATCATTAGTGGTAGTTATATTGGCAAAATTAATTCCTACTTTAAAGTATTGAGCTTTTACATTTGTTGTTACTACAAAGAGTAATGCTAGAAGAAATATTTTATTTTTCATATTATAAGTTTTAGGTAGGTTTTACAAAAGCCTTGCCATTTTTTTAAAACTTAAAATAGTTAGATGAAAGAATTATAATTTAAAACAAACTAATTACTTACTAAACAAGCAGTTATAAAAGGGTATTAAAAAGAAATTTATTTTTTAAAACAAATTACAATAGGTAGAACAAGAGTAGCTAAGTAGATAAAAATTATATACCTGTGTTGAGAGATTAGAATAGTATTTAAGGGCGTAAATATTATTTTTTTCCACTCACTAAATTATAAGAGTGATCAATCATTTCTTTTAATTGTTGGTTAGCTAATTGGCCATTTACAATAATGGTATTCCAATGTTTTTTGTTCATGTGATAACCGGGTAAAATAGCATCGGGAAATTCTTCTCTTAACTCAATAGCCTTATCTGGGTTGAATTTTACATTAAATTGTAGAGGTAAATTATCTAATGCTGCTAATAGAAAAATTTTATTATTCACTTTAAAAACAAGTGTATCTTCTCCAAAAGGAAAAGACTCTTCTACATTGGGTTTGCTAATAACATAATTTCTTAATTGTTCAATATCCATTATTAAAAATAAAAAATCTCTGTCTTATGAGGCAGAGATTTTTTAGAAACAAAATTTATTGATGTATTTGTTTACAACATTTTTGTAATTTCATCAACCAATTCACTTTTATAAATTGGAATACCCATTACTTTATTGTAACCTTTTGCATCTACCATATATACATCACGAATAATTTTAATTAATTGCCCACTATTAATTTCAGGAATTAATACTTTGTCAAAGTTCTTAATTATATCTCCTAAATTTTTAGGAAAAGGGCGTATATAACGAATGTGAGCATGACTTATTGCATGCCCTTGAGCTTGTAGTTCTAACACTGCACTTTTAATTGCACCATAAGTGCTGCCCCAACCCAATACCAATACTTTTCCTTTTTCTGGGCCACTATCTAATTGTTGATCTGGAATATATTGTGCAATTTTATCTACTTTCTCCTGACGGATGTTCACCATCAACTGATGATTTTCTGGCTCATAATTTACATTACCTGTAATGTTTTGTTTTTCTAAACCACCAATTCTATGTTCTAAACCTGGTGTGCCAGGAACAGCCCAAGGTCGTGCTAATTTTTCATCACGTAAATAAGGTAAGTATTTTTCTTCTCCTTCACTCAATTCTGTTTTAAATTTAACTTCAATTGCTAGCAAATCATCTGCTTTTGGAAAAAGCCATGGTTCTGCACCATTGGCTATATAACCATCGCTCAACAATATTACAGGTGTCATGTGTTGCAAAGCAATTCTACAAGCTTCAAAAGCTGCTTCAAAACAATCGCTTGGTGTACAAGCCGAAACAATAGGCATTGGACATTCGCCATTACGTCCATAGTAAGCTTGCATTAAATCGCTTTGCTCAGTTTTAGTAGGTAAACCTGTACTTGGACCACCACGTTGAATGTTTATGATTACTAAAGGAATTTCTAACATTACCGCCAAACCCATAGCTTCAGCTTTTAACGCCATACCAGGACCAGATGTAGTTGTAATACCTAATTGACCACCATAGCTAGCACCAATGGTACTTGTTATAGCTGCAATTTCATCTTCTGCTTGAAAAGTTCTAATACCAAAATTTTTGTACTTACTTAATTCGTGTAAAATATCGCTAGCTGGAGTAATTGGGTACGATCCTAAAAATATAGGTAATCCACTTTTTTCAGCAGCAGCAATTAAACCATACGTCAATGCTTGATTACCCATAATACTTCTATAAGTACCAGCGGGCATTTTAGCTTTTTCTACTTTATAACGAGTGGTAAAAGTTTCAGTTGTATCGCCATAATTATAGCCTGCTTGTAATACCTTAATATTACTTTGTAAAATGGTTTCTTTTTTACCAAACTTTTCTTTTAAAAATTCAATAGTATTATCTAAAGTTCTATTGTACATCCAATAGATATAACCCAATACAAACATATTTTTTGCACGGTCTCTTTCTTTAGTACCTAAATCGGTAAAGTCTTTTAACGACTCTCTAGTAAGTTTGGTAACATCAATTTTAGTTACTTCATAACTATCTAAGCTGCCATCTTCCAATGGATTTATTCCATCGGCATAATTGGCCAAACGTAAATTTTTCGTATCAAAGCCATCAATATTGGCTATGATTTTTCCACCGGGTTTTAGGCTTTTTAAATTTACTTTTAATGCAGCAGCATTCATTGCAACCAAAACATCTGCAATATCTCCTGGTGTATATACTTTGTTAGATGAAAAATGTAATTGAAAACCACTTACACCTGGTAAAGTGCCAATTGGGGCACGAATTTCGGCAGGGAAATCTGGAAACGTGGCAAGATCTATTCCTAAAAGAGCAGTGTTGTTGGTAAACTGTTGCCCTGTTAATTGCATTCCATCTCCGCTATCACCTGCAAATTTGATTACTACATCTTGTAATAGTTCTTCTTTTGTATTCATCGTTAGTAGTTATAATGCGAATGTACTAATTGCTAACATTATTACATCCTTGAATTTTGGCAACGATGCCAATTTGTAAGAATTAAATATCCTTAAACTTTTGTAAATGATTGTCTATAAATTATTCAGTATAATATAGAAGGCTAACTTTGATTGATTAAATAAATAAAATGACCCTGACTAAGCAACTAAATATTGTATTGTTTTCAATTACATATTTATTTTCTGTTTCGTGTAACAATAGCAATGTGGCAGCAAATAAAACTACTGATACCACAATTGCATCTAAGGAAAATACTCCACCACCACCACCAATTGACCCTGACAAAGTTAAGTTTGAAAGAAAGCCAATGGTGTATGATAGTACAAAAACTTATGTTTATTTAACCTTTGATGATGGACCACATGGAGGAACAAAAGAGTGCTTAGAGTTGTGTAAGAAATTGGGAATTAAAGCCACTTTTTTTATGGTAGGAAGACATGCCAATGATAAATGGGGCAAGCAATTGGTGCATGAAATTAAACAATCTTATCCTCAAATTTTATTGGCCAATCATAGCTATACACATGCCAACGAAAAGTATAAATATTTTTATCAGCATCCAGATATGGCTACACAAGATTTTTATAAAGCTCAAGATAGTTTACATGTACCTTATAAAATTGTTAGGTTACCAGGTAACAGTGCTTGGGTAGGAAGAGGAACAATGAAAGCACATCCACTGGTAAAGCCTGTTTGTGAAAAATTAGATAGTGCAGGTTACAATGTAATTGGCTGGGATGTAGAATGGAATTTTACAAGAGGTCAATCTTTTCCAGTACAAACGCCAGCAAAAGTTGCGTCTGAAGTATTTTATGCTGCTCAAAATCATAGCCATACAGCTAAACATGTAATGATTTTAACGCATGATAGAATGTTTAGAACACCAGCATATGCTGATTCGTTGGCAAAGTTTATTGGCATAATTAAACAAAACCCAAACTACGTTTTTGAAACAGTAGATAATTATCCTAATTTAAAATTCGGGTTATAGTTTTTATTTTTCTATTATTTGAGTGATACGTTTTTAATAAAATACTTGTATGAATTTTGGACGTGTATCAGAAGATGAATTGAATGCCATAGATTTTTTCTTACCTAAAGAACCTGCATTTAATAAAGCCATTTTAAGTGGCAAGGAAAACAAACAAGCAAAAGTGTTTGTAGGCTGTGCCAAATGGGGAAGAACGGAATGGGTCGGTAAAATTTATCCTCCCAAAACAAAAGAGAAAGACTTTTTACAACACTATGTACAGCACTACAATTGCATTGAACTAAATGCTACACACTATAAAATTTATGGAGCAAAAGGCATTGAAAAGTGGGCAGAAAAAGCAGCTGGAAAAGATTTTATATTCTGCCCAAAAATGTACAAAGGCGTTACGCATTTTGGTGGGCTTAGCAACAAGAAATTTTTAAGTGATGAATTTTTAAGAGGTGTTGTTGCTTTTAAAGAACAATTGGGACCAATTTTTATTCAAGTGAGTGATTCTTTTACACCAAAAAGAAAAGATGAATTATTTACTTACTTAAAATCCTTACCAACAGATTTGCAATTCTTCTTAGAAGTTCGTCATCAAGATTGGTTCGGTAACGAAACAATACGAGAAGAGTTGTTTTCTTTTTTAAAAGACAACAATATAGGCATTGTAATTACAGATACTGCAGGTAAACGTGGGTGTGCACATATGTATTTAACGATTCCTAAAACATTTATTCGTTATGTAGGTAACAGTTTACATGCAACTGATTTTACAAGAATTGATGAATGGGTTAAACGAATAAAATATTGGCTTGATAAAGGCATGAATGAGCTTTATTTTTTCATGCACATGCACGATGAAGCCACATCTCCAGAGCTTACTGTTTACTTAGTTGATAAGATGAACAAAGAATGTAAACTAGCTTTAATTAAACCAAAATTTGTTGAGGCATTGCCAAATCAATCTGTATTGTTTTAAAAATGGCTTAAAATATCAACCCCGAAAATCCAAAATCAAATTTTGGATTTTCGGGGTTGATAGTATATATTTGTTTTGTGATAAGAAGAAAATTACAAGACGATATTGTAAGGCTATTAAAGCAGTTTCCTGCTGTATCTATATTAGGGCCAAGACAAGTTGGAAAAACAACACTTGCTAAACAAATTGCTCCAGCTGGTAAAAAACAGTTGTTGTATTTGGATATGGAAAAACCTGCAGATAGAAACCGATTGAAAGATGCCCATACTTATTTGAATAGTTATAAAGCTAGTTGTATAATTATAGATGAAGCCA
>JAGOUF010000150.1 GCA_018061385.1 Chitinophagaceae bacterium
GTAAAATTTTCAATATCTCTTCTATCTCTTTTTGTAGGCCTACCCACTTTACTTAAACGTTTACCAGTATTAAATGCAGATGGCTGAAACTTTACAACATCTAATTCTTCCGGTGGCGTCACATCTTCATAATGTTTTATCGCTTCGGGGTAAGCAACTCTTTTTTCTAATAAACCAGTTACTTTAATTACAATTTTTTTTGCTTCGTTTCTTACTTCATATTCTTCACCAATATTTACTGCTTTTGCGGCTTTTACATTATTGCCTAACCATTTTACTTTGCCGTTATCACAAGCATCGCCAGCTTGGCTACGTGTTTTAAATAAACGGATGGCCCATAAATATTTATCTATTCGTAATTTTTCTTTTGCTTCTGCCATTGTGCAATTAACTTTATTGTAAAGTAAAATAATAATGTTATTAAAAAAAGTAATTGTTTTAATTTGTTTTTTGGTTAGCACTCAGTTGTTTGCCCAAAATAAAATACCCTCTATTCACGAAGTTGCACAAAAGTTTTACAATACCTATTCAGTTCAGGAATTATCTTATCCTGCTGTTGACTTTGAAAAAAGAAAATTGGGGTGGACAGTTACTACAAAAAAAATAGTAAACAATAATTTGGTGAACGATAAAAGCTATTCATTTTATAATGTAAATGATGCTGTATATTTTCAATTACCACTTGCTGCTAAAGAAGATGACAATGTAGTTGATTATAAATTGTATGTAGATGGTTATAAAATTAATGGCTACCAACTACATTTATTTTATGGGTATATGGGTTGGTATAAAGATGTAATTAATGAGTTATCTAGCAAAAGTAATTTGTCAGATTCGGCATTGTATAGTTTAGCAAGAGCTTATAGTACTTATGCAAGTTCATTATTAGGCAATCAATCTGGCGATGCAATTGAAGAAGAAACATTTAAACTGCCTTTAAACAACAATTGTTTAAACAACCAACAACTGAGTTTATACAATTCTATTGAGCAAAAAAGTATTGAAGCATTTAAAAAATTACATCTACAAAATGCAAATTTTGTTACACCAGTTGGACCCATTGCAGTAAAATATGCTAACGAAACAGTTGTTCAGTTGCATGCACTATTAACTTATGCCAATAAAGCTTCAGTAAGTTTTGAATTGCCGAATAATTTGTATAGCGATAGTGTGATTCAAGAAACAAAAAAAATATTAGCTGCTTGCCCTACAAATGCAATTTTATTTTCTTTTGGTGATAATGATTTTTATCCAGTTCTATACGTTCAACACAAATTGGGTTTTCGAAAAGATGTATATCTTATAAATGAGAGTTTACTGGGTTTAGATAGATATATTTTTACCGCAACGCAACCACAATTTGATTGCAAGGGCATAAAAATTTCTGTCGATACCAATTTTTACAAAGGCAATAAAAACGATTACTTGAGTATGGAATTAAACGATAGTACGATTCCTTTTTCAAAAGTAATTCAGTTAATAAAAAGCAGTAAAGACAATGAATTAGAAGCCTTGAAAATACCAGCTAATTATTTTAAAATAAAGTATAAAGAACATGGGTTAAAAGTACAGTTTAATGTTCCTTTTTTATTGAAAAACAATTGGGTATTGTTAGATATTTTGAACAATTTGAATGGAAGAAAATTTTGTATTTCAAACAGTTTTTATGATTCATTTAAAGGGTTAAATAAATATTTTACCGAAGTTGAAAATACAGGGTTGAGGGTTTTGTAAAAACGTACTGTTGCTACAAACAACAGAATACAACCATGAAAATACAAGTTTGATAAAGCGTTATAACACTTTTGTATTTTCTTTCAACCATTTTACAATGGCTTCAAACTTCATTGTGACAGATTTTGTACTATTTAAGCATCTTCTTTTACAATAGAAGGTAATTGGGTTTCAAATAATTCATGTATCTTTTTTTGAACAACTTCCAACTTTGTTTCGCTATTTGCAATTACATTTTTACATCAAAATTTACCCATTTTTTCTCCAAAAAAATTCTTTCGATTGTAGATATTTCATTTTTACAACAAATCCCCTACTTTTGCAACCCTAAGTCTAAAAAGCAATCTGCGGGTGTGGTGAAATTGGTAGACACGCTAGACTTAGGATCTAGTGCCGTGAGGCATGGGGGTTCGAGTCCCTCCACCCGCACCAAAGTAAAGTTGATAAGTGGAGAGGTTGATAGATGTACTCTTCAACTTCTGCTTATCAACTTTTTAATTTTAAACAATATACAAAGCTCTTACAATGGCAACAGTTACAAGAGAAAACATCGGTAATCTTACCGATAAGCTAACAGTAAATCTTTCTAAAGAAGACTACTTTCAAACCTTTGAACAAAACTTAAAAAAGCAAGCCAAATCTGCCAACATTCCTGGTTTTAGAAAAGGAATGGTGCCTGCAGGGTTGGTGAAGAAAATGTATGGTCAAAGTTTATTTACTGATGAAGTTTTACGTACTGCGGAAGCTCAACTAAATGAGTATTTAACTAAAGAACAGTTAGATATTTTTGCTCAACCATTGCCATTAGATATTGATGCAAGACAATTGGACATGAACAATCCTGCTGATTATGCATTTGCATTTGAAATTGGGTTGAAGCCAGCTTTTGAAATTAATACCAACATTCATGTTACACGTTATAAAGTTGCGGTAACCAATGAAATGATTAATGAAGAAATAGCTCGTTTACAAACTCGTTTTGGTAAAATGACGGAACCAGAAGTTGTAAGCAGCGAAGACCATGTGTTAAACGTAACTTTTACAGAAGTTGATGGCGAAGGAAATGTTGTTGAAGGTGGAATTAATAAAGGCAATAGCTTATTGGTAAAATATTTTGCACCTGCCTATAGAAATAATTTATTGGGCAAGAAAAAAGACGATATTATTGATTTGCATTTAGCATCGGCTTTTGAGGATAAAGAATTAGAAGCAATTGTTGCCGATTTAGGATTAGATGCAAACGTTGCTGGATCTGCCGATAAAAACTTTAAGTTAACCATTACTAAAGTTGGATTTGTAGAACAAGCAGATATGAATGAAGAATTTTTCTTGGCTGCTTATCCAAACAAAGACATTAAAACTGAGGAAGAATTAAGAAATACAGTTAAAGAAGATATTGAAGTGTATTACGATGCACAAAGCAAAAATCAAGTTCACGATCAAATTTATCATCATTTGTTAGACCATACTTCTATGGAATTTCCAGAAAGCTTTTTAAAGCGTTGGATTCAAACAAGTGCCGAAAAACCTAAAACTGCTGAAGAAGCTGAAACTGAATTTCCAGCTTTTAGCAATAGTTTAAAATGGACTTTAATTACCACTAAGTTGGTAGAAGATAATAAAATTGAAGTATTGCCAGACGATATTAGAAACTTTGCAAAACAGCAATTGTTTCAATACATGGGTGGTCAATTAGGCATGATGGGTGATAACCAACAATGGGTTGAAGATTACGCTGATAGAATGATGAAAGATAGAAAGTTTGTAGAAGATAGTTACCACAGAATAAGCACAGAAAAAATGTTTAGCTTACTAGAAGGTACAGCTACAGCAAAAGAAGAAAGTATTTCGGCTGAAGATTTTGCAAGCAAATTGCACAATCACAGTCACTAAGAATTGAATAGATATTTAAAAAGGAGGCTGAATATTTCAGCCTCCTTTTTTTAATTTTATTTTTTATAAACCTATAAGGTTTTTGAACCCTTATGAGTTTAATGCTCTATTTCAAATCCAACTTTATTTGTAGTTCATCAAATTGTTTTGCATCAATAGTGCTTGGGGCATCAATCATTACATCTCGGCCACTATTGTTTTTTGGGAAAGCAATAAAATCTCTAATGCTTTCACTTCCACCAAGTATAGAACATAATCTATCAAAACCAAATGCTAAACCACCATGTGGTGGTGCACCATATTCAAAAGCACCCAATAAGAACCCAAATTTGTGTTGTTGTTCTTCAGCATCCATACCTAAAGCTTCAAACATTTTTTGTTGTAATTCTTTTTGAAAAATACGTATTGAACCTCCACCAATTTCGTTACCATTTAACACCATATCGTAAGCATTGGCTTTAATATTTGCATACGGATGTTTTAAATATTCGGCAGCGTTTTCAATTTTTGGATTGTTGTTAATCATTGTATCAATATCGCTTGGCTTTGGTGAAGTGAATGGATGGTGACGAGCAACCCAACGATTGTCTTCCTCAGCATATTCAAACAATGGGAAATCCAATACCCATAATAATTTAAAATCATTGTCTTTACGTAAACCTAAACGTTTACCCATTTCCATTCTCAAATCACTAGTTGCTTTTCTTGTTTTTTCTTCGGCACCTGCCAATATTAAAACAAGGTCGCCAGCTTTTGCACCTGCTGCATAAGCAATTGCTTTTAGTTTTTCTTCGCTATAAAATTTATCTACACTGCTTTTATAAGTACCATCTGTATTGCATTTTATAAATACCAAACCTTTCATACCAATTTGTGGACGTTTAACCCACTCAGTTAATTCGTCAGTTTGTTTACGTGTATACTCACTACAACCTGGTACTGCAATGGCAATAACAGTTTCAGCTTCGTTAAAGACTGCAAAACCATCGCCCCCAGCCCCTAAAGGGGAGTTTGAAAGAACCTCTGATTTTGTAACAAAAGTGTGTAGTGGGAACTTTAAGTTACACAACTTCATGCCAAAACGAATATCTGGTTTATCGTTTCCAAATTGCCACATGGCTTCTTCCCAAGTCATGCGTTCAACAATTTCTGAATAATCAATTCCTTTTACATCTTTAAAAATTCGTTTCACCAAACCTTCAAACATGTTTAAAATGTCTTCTTGCTCTACAAATGCCATTTCACAATCTATTTGTGTAAATTCTGGTTGACGATCGGCACGTAAATCTTCGTCTCTAAAGCATTTTACAATTTGATAGTATCTATCGTAACCACTAACCATTAATAATTGCTTAAAGGTTTGAGGACTTTGTGGTAAAGCATAAAATTGTCCAGGGTTCATACGAGATGGAACAACAAAATCTCTTGCACCTTCGGGAGTTGATTTTATTAGAAACGGTGTTTCAATATCCATAAAATCATTTTCGTGTAAATAATTTCTGGTACTACGTCCAACAGCATAACGCAATTCTAAATTTTTCTTTACTGCATTTCTACGTAAATCTAAGTAACGATATTTCATTCTTAAATCATCGCCACCATCGGTATCATCTTCAATTTTAAAAGGAGGAACTTCGCTTTTGTTTAATATTTTAAATGACGTAAGTGTAATTTCTATTTCTCCTGTAGCAATGTTTTTGTTTTTGTTGCTACGTTCGGTAACAGTTCCTGTTGCTTGTAAAACAAACTCACGACCCAAGGGGTTTGCTTCTAAATCTTTATTCAAATTTTCGCCAAACAACAATTGTGTTATGCCATAACGATCTCTTAAATCTACAAACGTAATTGATCCAAACTTTCTTACAGTTTGTACCCAACCAGCCAATGTTACAGTTTCGCCAACATTGTTAATGGTTAATTCGCCACAGGTCTTAGTTCTAAACATATTAATTTCTAATTTCTAGTTTCTCAATTGATGGATTTTGTTCAGTAATGAACAAGGCGTTGAAGAGTGCGACGCAACGATGTTATATAGTTGTACAACTGCTGGTTTCAAAGTATTTCAACGGGTTGCAAATATAATGTTTAAGCATTAAGGTTGAAAGTGAAAGGTTTTGCTCTGAAGGTTTGGAGCAAATGGTTATAGCAGTAGTGTTAAGTACTTTATTTATTACAATAAAATGAGCTAAAATATTAATTCCAAGTTTTACCAAACACACGTTGTAATGTTGGGCTTGTTCTTGCTTCGGCTTTTGTACGAATGGCTACTTCTTGCTCAGCAATTTTGCTAAACATGGCGTTGGTAACAACGCCAGCTAAAAGGTTATCTAAATTTAGATTGAGGTTTACTTTGTTGCCTAAAATTAGTTTAGCAGGGCCCACCAATTTGTCCCACTCTTTAGTAACATTATATTGATCTAAAGCAGTTTTCATAATTGGGGTAACTGTATTTTTTAAATTTTCGCCAGTTGACGTACGTAAATAATCAGTTGCTGCAGTTCCTCCATTTTTTACAATTCCAATAGCATCGGTAATGCTCATTTTTTTAATACCATCTACAAAAACTGGTATTGAATTGGTTGCAGTTTGTGTAGCTGCATTGGTAAGTGTATTGGTAAATTTATCAATATCCTTACTTAAGCCAAGCTGTTGTAGTTTTTGTAAAACAGTATTTACATCTTTAGGTAAAATG
>JAGOUF010000151.1 GCA_018061385.1 Chitinophagaceae bacterium
ATCAAAATCTACTTCTACAAATTGTTTAATATCGCTACGCAATGTTCCATAAGTTGTAATAATAACATCAATATGATCTTGGTTTAAGGTTTCTCTAATTCTTGCACCTCCATGATGTACATACATACTAAGCGATGGGGTGAATTTTCTAATTTCATTTTGCCAGTTAAACATTAGTGTTGTAGGGCAAACAACCAATGCTTTTAAGCTACCATTTTCTTCTTTTAAATGATGCAAAAAACTCAATGCTTGAATGGTTTTACCCAAGCCCATATCATCGGCTAAAATGCCTCCCCATTGTACTTCTCTTAAATAATTCAACCACTGAACACCACTTTCTTGATAAGGACGTAAGATGGGTTTCAAGTGTTCGGGTGCATCAATAGGTTTTATTTCGTGGTTGTAACGTAGCTTATCATATTTTTCTTCTAGTTGAATAAAGAGTTCTTCTTCATCTCGTTGATTGTACAAATCTTCTACAACACTAAACTGATATTTACTCAGTTTCATATTGTCCATTTTGCCTTCTCCAACTTTAAAAAGTAAGGAGTATTTGCGTATCCATTCTTCTGGTAAAATTCCTAAAGTACCATCTTGCAAATGCACAAATTGTTGCTTATTGGCCAATGCTTTTTTTACATCTTCAACAGTAACTTTTTGTTCGCCAAACTGAATTTCAATTTTTGCATCAAACCAATCGGTATTGCTGCTAATGTAAATTTTGGTAGATGGTTTTGCCGTATTGAAACGAAAATTACGCAAAGCATCAAAACCAAATACTTGTACATTCAAATCTTTCATGGCATCTACAAACAAAAAGAACCAATTGTTTTTTAAAACATCCACTCCCTTTAATGCCAATGTATCTGTATCTACAGGACGAATAAATTGAGAATGTAAGTTTTCAATTTTACTCAACAATTCTTTTTCTGCATCTAAATTTCTATGAACTACCAATAATTTTTCTGCTAGTGGCAATACAATTTTTTCTTTATCGCCACTGCGTACATCATACCCTTTATAAGTAAATACAGGTTGAAATACCAAGTAATCGCCTTTTTCTTTTAGTAGAATTTTTAGCTCTGGTTTTTCATCTTTTACTTCGGCCTTTTTTAAATTTCCAAAATTTACATTGTACTCTTTCGCCAAAGGCAAAATAAATTCTTGTAATTTACTCGACCATAGCCTTGCGTCAATGGTTATTTTCCCTGTTGGCAAAAATTGATCAACCAACATAATATCTTCTATGCGTTGCCAGGTAAAAAATTGATTGTGGTATTGAAAAAATAAAGGTGTTTCACTTTCATTTTCATTTACATTCATTTCAGCTAAGGGCAACTTTACACCACATGCTATTTCGTAAGCATTGTTTAAATAATTAATGGTAAAATCTGGAGTAACACCTTCGTTACTTACCTCAGCATGTTGCAAATTGGCTGTAGTAAACGGTTTTTTTTCGGGTAAGTAAAAAACAAAATTGCTGCCATTTAACTCTGCAAATAATTTTTTAAATTTTGGATGTAAATATTCGTTGATGAGGCTTTTTGTTTCCTCTGGCAAATCATCATTGTGTTGCTGAATAATATTGTCCCAAATGCCACTAAATGGTGAGTTACGAGTTAAATATTTGCTTACTTCAACAGGCATTAATTTGCGTAATTGTTGTAGCAACATTTTATCATCTTCACTAAAAAGTTCGGTATTTACAAATTTGTTGAGATCAATTTTTTCAACTTTGCCTGTGTACTTACTAAAATCGTCGTCTGGTTCTCCTTGTATTGCTTCAATTTGTATAAATGGATATTGTTGTTGATTGGTTGTAATTACAACGCCCAATTTAAGTTCACTTTTCTTGGGTTGCTCAACCAATTTTTCTGTTTGTTCTTTTGTATCAACAGGCAATTCTTCCCAAGCTGCTCTTGGGCGTGGTTCAGGTGTTGTAGGTGTTGCAATACGTTTAATGCTACTGTCTAAAACACGTAAATATGGTTTTCCTTCTTGATAAGTAAATTCAAATTTATCTGTTAAGTTATCGTCTAAACTATATCCATAAATACTTAAAAGCTTATTTTTTACAGCATCCCAATTTCTAATACTATCAAAATAATTGGGGCCAAAGCCATTGAGTAATTGTAATAAAACAATTACTTTTTGTGTACACAATGGATAATTTATTTCACTTATATCATCGCAACTTGTATCAAAATTCCGTTCATCATTTTTATGAATTAATACTTTCCATTTTTTGCCTTTCCAATCAACTTCTGCCAACACTCTTTCATCTTTCGCATCAACTATATTTGCTTTATTTGTTCTTAAAAATTCTTCAGCTTCTTCGTAAGACTCAACAGAGCAAAGCATTTTAATTTGCTTAAACTCTAGTTGCTTCATTTTAATTACAGTATGTTGTTGGTTGTAAGTGATGTCTTTGTCGCCCAATAAATTTCTATCAATCATTTCTTGTAACTGAAACAATGCTCCAGCTTTATGCCTGCATATTTCACTTAAATTATAAGGGCAAGTGCAGCGTAGTGCTAAATTTTTTTCATCTTTAAAATTGGAGATATGCACTTTATAAAAAGTAGCATAGGTATCGTCTTTTACACGTAAAGTAACGTTGGCAGTTAGCTCATCATGTTCAATTAATTCAACATTACCTAAAGAGTGAATTTTTTTTCCTCGTCGAATAACTTCTTCAGAACCGCCACTATAAATATGTTTTACTAAATAGGGTAATGCCACAATACTTTTTTTAAACTAACATCAATACAATAGCAATATTGTAATGGGTTAAAATGAATAATGATAATTTTTTTGCCTTGAAAAATAGGTTGATGGTTGGAGAGTTTTGTTGGCCTCCAGTTCCTCATCCCAGCACTTAGGGATACCTGTTGCTTTACAATGCAGCAGTCAACTGTATTTTAAATTGGGCAATTTGCAAAAGTAAAGGATTGATGCTGGTTATTTTTAATTTATGTAATTAATTATGAATAAATTTTTGTAGTTGAAATTAAACAGAGTATGCTTTTAATTTTATATTATCTTGCTCAATTTTCGAATATTACATCTAAATCTTTTACCACTAAAACCTAAAAAAATATGTTCGACAACTTATTAGCCTTGGTACAACAACATGCTGGAGATGCCATTATTAAAAACGACGCCATTCCCAACGAAAGAAATGATGAAGCAGTACAACTTGCGTCATCTTCTATTTTCGATACTTTAAAAAACTCAGTAGGCAATGGAAATGTTGGGGATATAGTAAACATGTTTACCAACAATAACAATGGTAGTAACAATGCAATGGCAGGCATTATGCAAAACGATTTAGTGCAAAACCTAATGCACAAATTTGGAATAGATGCCAATGCTGCTGGCGGAATTGCACAAAACTTAATACCTACTGTTTTAAACAATTTAGTAAGTAAAACCAACGACCCAAATGATAGTAGTTTTGATCTTCAAGATATTGTAAGTAAAGTTGGTGGTGGCAACTTGGACATTCAAAGCATTATTGGCAATTTTACAGGTAATTCAACTGCCGAAAATGGCAAAAATTCAGGAGGAGGAATCATGGATTCGTTAAAAGGATTATTTGGAAATTAAACCAACCAATAGGCTTTTATAAAATAGTCAATAAAAAGGGAAACATAAATTTATGTTTCCCTTTTTATTGTTAAGCAGTTGAAATAATTACCGCTCAAACGTACTACAGAAATATGGTGTTTTTGCTAATTAAAATAATTAGACAAACATAAACTTCTCAAATCTGTTTTTATAGCTTGCTTAGGTAAAGTAAAGTATAATAAACACAATAAATAGCATTTAAGCAAAATGTTATTTCATTCTTTTCCTTATTACTTTTTTTATAGAACTAGGCTTTTGGTGACTGTTTAAAATGGCTATAATTTCTACAGCATTCTTTCCATTTTTATACACTACAAGATTGTGCTTATATAGGGTGTATTTTCTTAGATTAAGTGGTTTGTTTAGATAACCAAAACTTCTAGGCTGATATGCTATTAGTAGAATAAAATTTTTGAATTCATCAACAAATTTTTGAAGTACTTGAATACCCCACTCCTCGAATAGGTAAGCATAAATTGCTTCAAGGTCATCGGTTGCTTGTAAAGACAAAACAACTTCTTTTTTACGCAACGCCATACTTCTTGTTTAGTTTGGCAACTACTTTTTCAACAGGGTAACTTCTGCCTTCTTTTAGCTGCTGTAAGCCAATTGTAATTTTGCTTTTATGTTGCTCTGTTAATATGTTCCAATCAAGGCTATTCTTTTGCTGCTTTTGTACAATTTGATATAGCTTAAGCAAATGTTTTAATTCTGCTTCATTAGCTTGCTCAATATCTTTTATTAGGCTATTACGAAGTTGTTGAATACTCATTTTTCTATATCTTTTTTTAAAAGTACAAAAATAATTTTTATCAATTTCTATTTATCAAACAAAAAGAGGAGAAGTATTGACTTCTCCTCTTACTTTATCAGCTTTTATATCTTGCTACCCCTCAAACGTACTATAGAAATATGGTGTTTTTGCTTCAAATTCAGCAGCACAAGTATCTACCATTTTGTACACTCTTGTAATACCTAACGATTTTCGTTTTTCGTACACTTCATCTTCTGTGTAATTGCCATTTAAAATCTTGGCAATTTGTTCGTCGCCAAAACCATTGCGTTTGGCTTCTTTCAATAAATCATCGGGTAGGCTTTCTAAAAAGTATTTGCTTAACTCTTTTTCTATGGTACAAATTTTTTGAATTTGGAATAAAAACCATTTGTCAATGCCTGTTGCTTGTGCAATTGTTTTTACAGTTACACCTTGCATTAAAGCATCTTTAATTCTAAAAATTCTATCCCACTTTGGTATTTTAATGTATTCTAAAATTTCTTCAGTTTTCATTAAACTTTTGCCGTAATAACCCAAGCCTACAGCATTGTTTTCTAAACTCTGACAAGCTTTTTGTATAGCTTCAGTAAAGCTTCTACCAATGGCCATTACCTCACCAACACTTTTCATTTGTAAACCCAACGTATCGTTGGCACCTTTAAATTTATCAAAATTCCAACGTGGCACTTTTACAATTACATAATCCAATGCAGGTTCAAAATAGGCACTAGTAGTTTGCGTAATTTGATTTTTTAATTCGTCTAAACTATAACCAATGGCCAATTTAGCAGCAATTTTTGCAATTGGGTAACCCGTTGCTTTACTAGCCAAAGCACTACTACGACTCACTCTTGGGTTAATTTCAACTGCAATTAATTCTTCGGTTTCTGGGTTTTGTGCAAATTGTACATTACAACCACCAGCAAAATTCCCTAAGCTACGCATCATTAAAATTGCTTGGTTACGCATATCCTGAAAAGCAGTATCACTCAACGTCATTGCTGGAGCAACAGTAATGCTATCGCCTGTATGCACACCCATTGGGTCAAGGTTTTCAACAGTACAAATAATAACAACATTGTCGTTTTTATCTCTCAGTAATTCTAGTTCAAATTCTTTCCATCCTAAAACAGCTTTTTCAACCAACACTTCATGTATAGGGCTGGCTTCTAAACCATGTTTTAAAGCTTCGTCTAATTCATCTTTACTATGTACAAATCCACCACCACTGCCACCCAATGTAAACGATGCTCTAATTACCAAAGGAAAACCAATTTGCTGTGCAAATTCTTTACCTTCTAAAAAACTATTGGCAACATGACTTGGGGCAACTTTAATACCAATTTTTACCATCAATTGTCTAAACAAATCTCTATCTTCTGCCGTGTTAATGGCAGCCACATCAACGCCAATCATTCTACAATTGTATTTCTCCCAAACGCCCAATTCATCGGCTTCTTTACACAAATTCAAAGCTGTTTGTCCACCCATGGTTGGCAATACAGCATCAATTTGATTTTCTTCTAAAATTTGTTCAATACTTTCCACAGTTAATGGCAATAAATATACTTTATCGGCCATCATTGGATCTGTCATAATAGTAGCAGGATTGCTATTAATTAAAATCACTTTAATGCCTTCTTCACGTAAACTTCTGGCAGCTTGTGAGCCAGAATAATCAAACTCGCAGGCTTGTCCAATTACAATTGGACCAGAACCAACAATTAAAACCGATTTTATAGAATTGTCTTTTGGCATAATATTTTTTTGTAACCAGCTGTAGAATAAAAATGTAGCTCCTGTTGCAAAGTTTATCCTGAGCTAACCGAAGGGCACACTTGTACGTTCTAAACATGGCTGTACTGTGAAAAAACAAATT
>JAGOUF010000152.1 GCA_018061385.1 Chitinophagaceae bacterium
GTTTATGGAGCTTTCCCTATTACTCCATACTCTCATACACCTTTAAACAAAGGTGCTCAACAACCGGGCATGACTGGTCAAGTAAAAGAAGATATACTAACAAGAATAGGAGAGTTGGGTGTACAAATGAAAGATGGACAATTATCATTCAACCCACAAATTCTAGCTAAGGAAGAATTTTTGCAAATAGATACTACTGCAAATTTTGTAATGGTTGATGGTTCAATTCAAAAAATAAACCTAGCAAAAAATTCCTTGGCATTTACAGTTTGTCAAGTTCCAGTTATCTACCAATTAGGTAATACAGAAAAAATAAAAGTTACTTATACTAACGCAACTGAAGATGAATTTGATGGAACTCTTTTAAATGAAAACATTAGCCATGAACTGTTTAATAGAACTGGAACTATTGCATTTATAACAGTAATTATAAATGAAATTAGCTTACGCTAATGAAACATTTAAAATACATATTAATTTGTTTTGGTTGTGTTTTGTCGCATGCTTGTGTTGCTACCGATAACAGTAAAAATGTTACAGCAGCAACAATTTTAGGCAACTCAAATTATCAAGCTATTTGTTATGGGAGCTATAGAAATTGTAATAGAGAAACAGTACCAACTGTAGATGAGATTAAAGATGATTTAAAAATTTTATCTGCCATGAACATCAAAGTACTCAGAACTTATAATGTTCATTACAAAGAAATACATCATTTATTGCAAGCAATTACAGAGCTTAAAAAAGAACAACGCAAATTTGAAATGTATGTAATGCTAGGAGCTTGGATAGATTGTAAAAATGCTTGGACTGCAGATGCTCCAATACATACAGAAGAAAGTGAGAGAAATGTAACTGAGATAAATGAAGCTGTAAAACTTGCCAATGCTTATTCAAGCATTATTAAAATAATTTCAGTTGGTAACGAGGCAATGGTACATTGGGCAACAACTTATTATGTAACACCCAATATTGTTTTAAAATGGGTAAAGCATTTACAAAACTTAAAGCAAAAAAATAAATTGAACAATAAAGTTTGGATAACCAGCTCAGACAATTTTGCATCTTGGGGTGGAGGAGATTCTAGTTACCATACAAAAGACTTGAATGAGTTGATTAAAGCAGTTGATTATATTTCAGTTCATACTTATCCAATGCACGATACCCATTATAATCCAATATTTTGGGGAATAAAAAAAGAAGAACAAAATCTTACACCTCAACAAAAAATAGATACAGTTATGTTACGTGTAAGAGATTATGCAATTAACCAATACAATAGTGTTGTTAATTACATGCAATCTTTAGGCATTAAAAAACCTGTACATATTGGTGAAACAGGCTGGGCAACAGTATGCAACGAATTGTATGGTAACAATGGCTCTAAAGCCACCGATGAATATAAAAGTGCCATTTATTATAACTTAATAAATGCATGGGCAAAGCAACAAAAAATTAGTTGCTTCTATTTTGAAGCATTTGATGAATGCTGGAAAAACAGTGCCAATCCATTGCATAGCGAAAATCATTTCGGTTTTATTAGCTTAAAAAATGAGGCAAAGTATGCCCTTTGGAAACTGGTAGATAAACAGGCATTTAAAGCATTAACAAGAAATGGAAAGTCAATTTCAAAGTCATATAATGGAAATGAAAGCCTATTGTTAAAAGAGGTTTTTTTGCCTACCCATCAACTCAAAAATTAGTTATGAGGCTAAAAAAAATAAACATTAAAAAAATATTCGTTGTTCTCAATTTATTACTACTAATGAGATTAGAGACTGTAGCACAAAATAGTAAGGTTCAAATATTTGAAACCTCAGCACAAGGGAATACTTTAACAGTTATTGAGCCTTTAAAAACAAATTCAAATACAGTTTTAATAAACATCCATCCACAAGAAAAATTTCAAAAAATTACAGGCTTTGGCGGTTCATTCACGCAATCAACAGCTTATTTAATGTATAAATTAAGTGCTGCCAATAGAAAAAAAATTATTGATGCGTATTTTAGTGAAAATGGTGCCAATTATTCTTTAACAAGAACACACATCAACTCCTGCGATTTTAGTACACATCAATACGCTTACAACACAACTGATGGCGATACAACCTTACAGCAATTTGATATTAGTGAAGATTTGAAAGGGATTATACCAATGATTAAAGAAGCCCAAAAAACTTCTAAACAAGGGTTTAAAATCATTGCATCGCCATGGACCGCACCACCTTGGATGAAAGACAATAAAAAATGGGTTGGTGGAAAATTATTGCCAAAGTATTATAATACCTGGGCATTGTATTTTTCAAAATATTTTGATGCATATAAAAAATTAGGCATCAATTTTTGGGGCATTACCGTTGAGAATGAACCTCATGGAAATGGTAATAACTGGGAAAGCATGTTATTCAGTCCAAAAGAAATGACTGATTTTGTTGAGTTTCATTTAGGTCCAAAACTAGAGAAAGACGGTTATGGAAAAATAAAAATTCTAGGCTACGATCAAAACCGTGCTGGTTTACAAGAATGGGTAGATGAAATGTATCGTTCAATAAACTCAGCTAAATATTTTGCAGGTACAGCTATACATTGGTATGAGAGTACTTACGATTACTTTGGCGATGCATTACAATATGCACATAAAAAAAATCCTACTAAACATTTAATCAATACAGAAGCTTGTATAGATAGTGAAGTGCCAAAATGGAAAGACGACAATTGGTATTGGAGTAAAGAAGCAACTGATTGGGGTTGGGATTGGGCCAGTGAAAAAGAAAAACATCTACACCCAAAATATGTACCTGTATTTAGATATGCAACAGACATTATTGGTTGCTTAAACAATTATGTTGATGGTTGGGTTGATTGGAATATGGTGTTAAATAAACAAGGTGGCCCCAATTGGTTTAAAAACTGGTGTGCAGCTCCAGTATTGGTAGATGAAGAAAATGATGAAGTTTATTTTACTCCATTGTTTTATACAATGTCCCATTTTAGTAAGTTTATTCGTCCTGGAGCAGCCCGAATTGGTTTTACAAACCCCGATAAAGATTTAATGGTTACTGCTGCACAAAATATTGATGGAAGTATTGCTGTTGTTGTGTTTAACCAGACTGAGCAGATAAAAAATATATCACTTACATTAAACAAACAAGTTACCAATATTCAAATTTCTGCTAAAGCAATTCAAACAATTATTTTAAAAAATTAAGAAAATAAATAATCAAAATAAACCATACAAATAAACGATTACTCTATGTCACCCACTCAAAAAAACCTAACAGAAAAAGTACCTATCATTCAAAAAATGGCTTTTGGTTCGGGGCATTTAGTTAATAATTTATTACCCGGAGCATTAGGCGTTTTTTCTTTTTTCTTAATTACAGCTTTTGGAATCGATCCTGCAATTGCTGGTCTTTTATCTGCTATTCCACGTTTTTTCGATGCATTATCCGACCCAATTATGGGCTTTGTAACAGATAATACATCCTCTAAGTGGGGCAGAAGAAGGCCCTATATTTTCGTTGGAGCAATTTTATGCTCTATTTTATTTATTGTGCAGTGGCAACTATTTGAAAGCAATGGTTCTACTTATAACTTTTGGTACTTTTTGTGTTTCTCTATTTTATTCATTTTTGCCAATACAGTTTTTTCAACACCATTAATTGGGTTAGGTTATGAAATGACGACAGATAATAAAGAAAGAACAAGATTAATGGCCTTTGCAAATATTATTGGCCAAGTTTCTTGGATGATTGTTCCACTTTTTTGGGTATTAATTGCCAATAAAGATTTATTTGAAACACAAGCCGATGGAGTAAGAACTTTATCTATTTATGTTGGATTTGCTTGCTTAATTTTTGGCATATTGCCAGCAATTTTTTGTAGAGAAATTGATGTTTCAAAAAAAGAAAATAAAGCCAATTTAAATTTTAAAAGTTTAGCACATAACTTGAAATTACTTTTGAGAGATATTAAAAATATCACAAAAAATAATCCATTTATGAGGCTTTGTGGTGCAACGTTTTTGGTATTCAATGGCTTTCAAATGGTAGCATCATTTAGTTATTTTATTATTGTATTTTATATGTATAAAGGCAGTTATGAAGCTGCTGGTACAGTTCCAGCATTGTTTTCAATAATTGGTGCAGTTGTAACATCGGTTTTAGTAATTCCAGTGGTTACTTTTTTGGCAAATAAATTTGGCAAAAAAAATGCATTCATTATTTCAACTGTTATCTCAATAATAGGATACATGTTAAAATGGATTGGTTTTGTAGAAGTAGATGAAAATACTATCATGCTTTTTAGAGATGCAACTTTACAAGTTGGTGTAGTTAAGTTTTTTGTACAAATTCCGTTGATATTATTGTTGCCTGTTCCTTTTATGGCTTTTGGATTGGGGGGATTATTTACACTAATGATGAGCATGACTGCCGATGTTTGCGATTTAGATGAACTTAGAAATGGATTACCAAGAAGAGAAGGAACATTTGGAGCCATTTATTGGTGGATGGTTAAAATTGGACAATCAATTGCCTTGGTATTAGGCGGTTTAGTTTTATCTTTTGTAGGATTTGATGCAGGAAAATCAATTCAATCGTTAGAAACCATGAACAACTTAAGAATATGGGATATTATTATTCCTTCACTTACTGCAGGATTAGCAATAGTGATTATGTGGAAATACGATTTATCAGAAACTAAAGCTAAAGAAATAAAAGAAGAATTAATTAAACGAAGAGCAGAATTATCAATATAAACAACTATAAATTATTTTATATGTCATTTAGAAAAGACCAAACTATTTTAATACAAACAACCAATGTGAGTTCTTATACTGTTGATAAAACAGAAGCTGAAGTCACTAATTTATTTGCCGACATATTAAATGATGGTGTACATGGATTTTGTTTTAGCTTGTACGAAGAAGGGCAAAAGCCAGGTGATATTATTAGTGAAGAACAGGTAAGAAGAAGAATGGAAATTCTAAAGCCTCACACAAAATGGGTGCGATCATTTTCATGTACCGAAGGCAATGAGTGGATCCCAAGAGTAGCAAAAGAATATGGTATTAAAACTTTGGTAGGTGCTTGGTTGGGAGATGATCCAGAAATTAATGAAAGGGAAATTGCCGGATTAATTCAGTTGGCAAAAGAAGGTGTTGTTGATATTGCTGCTGTTGGTAACGAAGTAATGTACAGAAAAGATTTAACTGAAGATGAATTATTAGCATTTATACAAAGGGTGAAAAAAGAAATTCCTGATATTCCTGTTGGATATGTTGATGCGTATTATGAGTTTTCTCATAGAACAGCTATTACAGAAATTTGTGATGTTATTTTATGCAATTGTTATCCATTTTGGGAAGGTTGTTCTTTTGAGTATTCATTAAGCCACATGCAACAAATGTATCATCAAGCAAAAGATGCTGCAAATGGCAAACAAGTAATTATTACTGAAACTGGATGGCCAAGTTTAGGTGAAAGTTTAAAAGGTGCAGTGCCATCGCATAATAGCTCAAGAGATTATTTCATCAATACACAAATGTGGAGTAAGGAAGCCGATATTCCTATTTTCTATTTCTCATCTTTCGATGAATCTTGGAAAGTTGGAGCAGAAGGAATTGTAGGTGCTTATTGGGGTATTTGGGATAAAAATGAAAAACTAAAATTTTAGCATGAATTGTTTTGAAGCATTAAGAGTAGAACCGGGTAACGCAATTTGTTATTCTGGGTTTAGAAAAGGACAAAGGCCTGGTGCCATTTATCCTTCATACAATGAAATAAAAGAAGATTTAGAACTACTAGAACAAAATTGGAAATACATTAGATTGTACGATGTAGATGAGCATGGTGTTTTAGTTCTAGAAGTAATTGAGAAAGAGCAACTAAATCTTAAAGTCATGTTAGGTGCTTATATTGAAGCCGAAATGAACAATTTTGGTTGTCCGTGGGGTGGTGGTATGTATGATGAAGATCAGTTGGAATCTAATAGAATCAATAATGTTATCAAAATTGAAAAGCTTATTCAATTGGCAAATCGATATACTGAAAGTATATTTTGTGTTGCTGTAGGTAATGAAGCTTGTGTAGATTGGACAGACCATTACGTACCCGTAAATCATGTAATTGAGTATGTAAAAATGGTAAAAGCTGCAGCGAAACAACCAGTAACTTTTTGTGAAAACTATGTGCCATGGTTACACAAGTTAGAACCACTTACAAGCGTTATCGATTTTATTTCCATTCATACTTACCCAGTTTGGGAG
>JAGOUF010000153.1 GCA_018061385.1 Chitinophagaceae bacterium
TGCTTACACCTTGTCTATTTCTTCTACCAAAAGCATTGCCACTAATATCTAAACTGTTTTTACTAAATACAATGGCTCGTAGTTTTTTATCTTTAGAAAGTACTACTTCAACATTTAAATCTGGTAACCACTGAAAGTTGCCACTTTGTGCAGCAGTTGTTCCCCAACCAAAATCTAAATCGCCACCAAAAGTTACTACAACATTGCTGTTGAAGAAGCTTCTACCAATTTTAAAATTCACTCTCGATCTATCAATTCTTGTGTTGCTTGTTGCACTAACACCATTGTTAAAAAAAGATCCACTACTGTACAAAGCTGTTCCTAAATCGAACTTTAAGCTTTTATCTTTAAATAATTTGTACAATAAATTAGATACTTGCTTGTTGATTTCGTTGGATACTTTTTGAGAAATTGTAGCTAATCCTATTCTTCCATAATTAATACCTGCACCACCTTGACCATAAGGCACAAAAGAATTGAACACAATTAAAGATGCTGCTTGAGTAATCATTTCATTGTCATCGCTTTCAATTCTACTTAAAAACTGGGTAAAATTGGGGTCGGTTTTAGCAGGGCTATTTTGCGGAAAATCTATTTTAAATTTTATTTTAGGCTCGGTAAGTTTTTCTCTTAACTGTGCAATTACATATACTGGCCCACGCTGTGCTTTTATTGAATTGTCGTTGGTAGAAAATGAAGTGTTGCTAATTAAATCGGCCAAACTCACATTCTCTGCTTCATATTGTGCATCAATGTGCAAGTCTGCATTCATGGCATCACCAGTCCATTCAATATAATTTCCAGAACCTGGTAACAACAAAAATGGTTTTTTTATGAGCGATTGAAAATTAAAATCGTACTTCCCATTTTCAATATTGTATCGTCCTCTAATGTCTAATTTTTCGCTGGTACCAGCTTTAATTCTTAAACGGCCATTGCCAGTGGCTTTAATTACATCTCCAGTTAAATCATCTAGTATTACATCAATAGCAACTTTGTTGTTGGCCACTAAATCTAAATCAACCGATAAATTAAAGGCATTGTTTTTACGTTGTTCCGTCATTTCCTCACCAAATTGTTTAAACACAATAAAGTCGGCATCGGCACTTTCTTTACTATCCGAATTTAGGATTACAATATGAGAACTGTCATTGGCTTCGCCAACAATAATCATTTTAGCATTTGATTCTGGACCTTTAAAACTCAACGATGCCTTACCTTTTGCTGTACCATAAAATGGTTGATTGCTTTCTTGTGTTGTATTTAACAACAATAATTTGGGTGTAGTTAACTCAAAATCAAAAGCCATATTTTTAAAAAACTGTTCATACAGTTTTCCTTTTACATTTCCTTTGTTGTTAAACTTATCTCGAATAGCAAATGATCCAAAATCCATTCCATCTTGTTCAAATTTTATGAGTGCAGAATCTATATAATAATATACTTGTGTATAATCAACCAACATTCCTGCATCTTTTATTGTAACATCTCCTATTAATGTTATATCGTTTCCTTTTCCACTCACTTTTAACTTACCTGACGCAAATCCATTTACATCTGAAAAAATTCCTTTTAAATATTTTTCAACAATTTTTAAATTGGTATTGGTTAAAACAATATCTGTTTTCAAAGGTGAAGTGGTTGTACTATCTTTTGTTTCGTAAGAACCTTTTGCAGAAAATAAATACTCTTTGTTGGGCGAATCCCAATCCCATTTTACAATGCCAGATTTAGCCTCGTAACTTGCTTTAATATTTGCAATACCAATAGAGTCTTCATCTAATCTAAACTGTTCAACTTTTAATTGAGAAGTTGCAGATAAATTATCGAACACATTGTTCAATCTAATTTTACCAGTTGCTACACCTTGTATTTTAGGATCGGTAAGTACATAAGCGATAAAATCGCCCAATAAAATATTTTTTAGATCAATATTAATGTGGCTTGCATTGTTATCTTCCTCGTTTTCTGTAGCAATAACAATTTCTTGATATCCTTGTACAAATTTTAAATTTTTAGCACCTATATAATTTTTTCGTGCAACCAATTCTCCATTTTTTTCAATGTTCCATTTCTTATCATTTACCACAAAGCTTGATGGCCTAAACTGCACTCTAACACCATCGTATAAAGTAACTACATCTGCAATTAAAAAAGCATCGTTTAAACTATTGTTGGCTGTAGTTTGAATTGCCACAACAGAATGATCGTTGGCAGATTGAATATTAATTTTAGTTAATGGAATATTTGTACTATCACCAATTTGAGTATTGCCAATGGTAGTAACTAAATTTAAAGAATCTAAATCACCAGTTCCATCAATATCTATATAAGTAAATACATATTTATCGTATTTAAAAGTTGGTATCGATGCTTTTAATTTCAACAAATTCTCTTTTGTATTAACAGCACCACTAATTGTTGCATCATTTAACCCATCTAATTTGGTATCTATTAATTTTAAATAAGGCTGAATAAACCCTGTTGTAATATCGAACTTAAAATTTTGATTCGCAGGAACACTTTTAGGAATGTTGATGTAAGCAGGATAATATTTACTTAAGAAAGCTTGAAAGCTTTGAGGCAAATCTATGATGCTAAAATCGCCAACAATGTTTGCACCAAAATCGGCACTGGTTAACGATAAATATTTTGTATTGTTTACATAACTTGAACTCAGCTTCAATGAGTCGAACTTAATAGATGCTCCATTGTTTTCAACAACTGCATTTAATATTTTAGCTTCCCCAGAAAAATTATCAATATTGGTTCCTGTAAAATTCACATCCAATGTTCCAGAAACTTTCAAATCGTCTTTGGAAATATTTAATGCTTTGTAATTGGATTTAATAATATCGGCAAATAAATTAAATCTTGGTTTTGCTGCATCTGTTAAGTCTATTTGTACACTCCCAATAAAATCAATATTCGGATCTGTAATTTTTACTTGACCATAAAACGATTTTTTTTCAAACGTACTTAAGGTTGTAATGTTGGTATAATTGTAGCCATTGTATTCTAGTTGTTTTATTGTACCATCTAAACTAGTTTTCATTTTTGCCAAGGTAAAACTAGTACCATTTACTTTTCCATTAAACTCTATAATTCCAAAATTGTTGTTTCTAATAAATCTACCAAATTGAAATCTGCTGGTATTAATTATACCTATATAAGTTGGTTCTTTTTTAGCAGGAAACTTCATGGCCAAATCTGCATAAATTGCTCCAAGATTTGTTGTAATGTTTCCTTTGGTTTTAAAATTATTGTACAAGCCTACAAAACTTCCTTTGAAGCTTATGTTGCCCAAAGCTGGAATATCTGGGTTATTGAAGGTTTTTATAGCTGGAACAAACTCTGCTAAATCAGTTGCATTGGTTTGCACATTTCCGTTCACTAAAGTAATGTTGGTTTTATCAATATCGGGTAAGCCCGTCATACTTAAATTACCCACAATACTTGAATTGTTGCTTTTTGCAACTAGTTGATTGATGATAAAATTGTTTACAGTTCCATCTAACTTTCCTGATAGCTCTACAACCCTATTCAGCTTTTTTAAAGATGAGGTAAACAAAGCAATATCGCTACTATGCAATGTTGAATTTTTAAAATTTGCCTTCATCGTAACGTTAGACTCATAGTTGGCAAAATCATCGTTAAAATGATTAAACCTCATGGCATAGTAATTCGACAATCTACTTTTATTGGTTTGTAAATCCAAGTCTTTAAACTCCATAATGGTTGGATTTACAGTAAAATTGGCAGCTAACTTTTTAACGTCTAAACCACTTCTTTCTTTACAACTTAATTGTACTTTGGTGGTAAGTGTATCTTGATTTAAAAGTACATTTTTAAAAACACCATTAATTTTTGTAAAGCTTAAATGGCTGCCATCAAAAATTTCTGATGCTTGTAATTGATTTGCGTCATGTATAAAACTTCCATTGTTAATAGTTAGCTGATTTACTTGTAAAAAAATATGAGTAGGATTTAAACGATATCCAGTATCAACAAGTACTTTCTTAATTCTTTTGGGCCTTAGTGCTGTATAATTTTGAATATTAACAACAGGTTTTTCAATAGAAATATCATCTAATTTAAATATGCCTTTTTTAAAATCTACTTCATTGGCATTAAGTGTTAAACTACCAATTTTGGTATCAATACTTTCACCAATCCATCGATCATCATTAATAAAATGAAGGTTTTTAAAATCTATTTTTTTCAGGGTTAATACCAACCCACTTTTTTTCTTTGCTGATGTTGGTGTAGGCGATGAAAAATAATCTACAATAAATTGATAATTCCAAATACTATCGGTTCTATGTAATTTAATTACAGCATCTTCTAAACCAATGTATTTTAGCTCGGCTTTGTCTTTAAAAATAAACCAATCGGTAATTCTTACTTTTAATTGCCCGGCATATAGTAAGGTATCTTTTCTTTTATCTTGTACAAAAACGCCTTCAATGTCGGCACTATTTAAAAAAGAAAAGTTTACATGTTTAACACTAACCGTAGTGCCCAATGCAGCTGATAATTTTTTTGAAGTGTACTTAACCAACAAATTTTGTACAGGTGCTGTTTGTATTGCTAGCCATAAACACAATATAATTGCAAGTAAAACCAGTATGGATATGCGTAATATTTTTAGAAATCGCTTCAGAATAACTTATTTTGAGTGGTGAAAATAAAACATTCAACCCTATTGGCAAATTCAATACCAAATTCAACCTTATGCGTATTATAGTTTTAACTTTTACCATGATGCTGTTTAGCAGCCTATTTGCACAAAACAGTTTAAAAAAATATACACTTGTTATACATGGCGGTGCTGGTACTATTTTAAAAAAGAATATGAGTACAGAAAAAGAACAACAGTATTTACAAGCTTTAGAAAAAGCTTTAGCAACTGGCGAAGCCATTTTAAAAAATGGAGGAACAGCTTTAGAGGCTGTTGAAGCAACAATAAAAACAATGGAAGACAATCCACTTTTTAATGCTGGAAAAGGAGCCGTTTTTACCAATGCAGGTAAAAATGAATTGGATGCTGCAATTATGGATGGCAAAACTTTAAAAGCTGGAAGTGTTGCTGGCGTAACAACTATTAAAAACCCAATTGAAGCAGCACGTTTAGTTATGACCAACAGTGAACATGTAATGCTTGTTGGCAAAGGGGCTGAAGAGTTTGCTGCACAACAAGGTTGTGCAATTGTAAAACCTGAATATTTTTTTACAAATGATAGATGGAAAGCTTTACAAAAAGCAAAAGGTAACAATAGGGATAGCTCAAAAAAATCGAGTTCACAATTGTTACAACCCAATAATAAAGATTACAAATATGGCACTGTTGGTGCTGTAGCAATTGATGTGTATGGCAATTTAGCTGCTGCAACAAGCACAGGAGGCATGACGAATAAAAAATACAATCGTGTAGGCGATGCCCCAATTATTGGTGCAGGTACTTATGCCAATAACAATACTTGTGCAATTAGTTGTACTGGCTGGGGCGAATTTTTTATACGATTGGTTATGGCGAATACCATTAGTTCAATGATGGAATTTGGCAACTATACTTTACAAGATGCCACCAACGAAATGATTCTAAAAAAATTACCAGCTTTAGGTGGCGATGGAGGATTAATTGCAGTAGACAAAAACCACAATATTGCCATGCCTTTTTGCACAGAAGGTATGTATAGAGGTTACATAAAGTCTACTGGCGAAAAATTAATTAAAATTTACAAAGAATAAAATAGCACCTTAATTACTGTATTTTCACATTTCTTAAATTTCTACATGCCTACACTTTCTTATTTTAAAGAATCGGATTTTGAACAATTAATTGGTTGGATAAACACAGAAGAATTGCTGGTAAATTGGAGTGGCAGAATGTTTTCTTTTCCATTAACAACAGATAGTCTTAATTGGTATTTAAGCAACACCAATGATATACAAAATAGTGATGCGTTTATTTTTAAGGCTTTAGACGATGATGGAAAAATGGTTGGTCACATTTCTTTAGGAGGTATTAGCACAACCAATAAAAGTGCTAGAATAAGTAGAGTTTTTGTAAGCAACGAAGGCCGCAATAAAGGTATCTGCACTTTTATGGCAAAAGCAGTTGCCGAGTTTGGTTTTAAACAATTACAATTACATCGTATTGCATTGGGCGTTTACGATACCAACCAATCGGCTGTTCAATGTTACACTAAAGCAGGTTTTAAAGTTGAAGG
>JAGOUF010000154.1 GCA_018061385.1 Chitinophagaceae bacterium
ATAAATAAAGTAAAAACCAACAATGCAAACAACAATAAAATTGCACCTGTAACCCAACTTACATTTACAACAACTTCCACAATTTTTCGGTATTTGCTAAAACGTGTTTTATCTGCATCGGTAGTTAATCCATTTTTTTGCAAATAATTTACCAATTCCGGGTTGCCAGGATCTTTTGTTCTTATGACAACTCTACTAGGCTTTCCACTTTGTTGATTGCCCAATGTTTTATTGGCCCAATTCATAAAACGTTGAGGCACCAATACACTTGATATTCTATCGCTAAAGCCCACGATTCTTCCAATATAACTTTGTTTAATGCCATTGCTATTGTATAGGTTCACTCTAAATGATAGCATTTTTAAAGCATCTGGCGTTATTTGAGGATAGCCTTGAGAAACTGAAAATTGAAAATTATAAATATCTAAAAACATATTGGGAATAATCATTGGAATAAAGTCTGCATCCTCTTTCCATTGCCAATCTTTCGATTGCACATCTATAAAATCATCTTCTACACTTTCAAAAGCAATATCTGTGTAAAAAGGAAATGCTGGCATAAGGCTTTCAATAGAAGCCTTAAATCTTCCAGGACTAATATTGCCTACTGCTTCTATAAATGGTTGTTGTTTTAAATTATTTAAGGTTTCATCTGTTAATGTTGTAGCATTTAACGTATTGTTATTTACAATTTTATTCACCACCAAAAAATTGGCTGTACTATCTTGATTTACTTTTCCTTGTAGCAAATCGTTGTAATTGGCTTGAATTTGAATGGCAGAAAGTATAAGCAACAAAGCAACACTTAGCCCAATAAAAGCCATTGCAAAACGTGTTCGTCCTGCCGATGTTTTAATAACTTTTTTTAACAGTATAAATAGCATCTTCAATAATTATAATCACAAAAAATTAGTTACAAATTCAATTTTCTGTGATAGTTAAAATGATCGTCATCATCTAAATCTGTAAGTACAAAACCAGCATTTCTTTTTGTACATTCTGTAGCAATTAATTCGGCGGCAATACTGGTATTTTTTTTATCCAAATGACTAAAGGGTTCATCCATTAATAAAATTTCAAAAGGCTGCATTAAGGCTCGTACAATTGCAATACGTTGTTGTTCTCCATAACTGCACAAGCCTGCTCTTTGCTGTAAAACATGCTCTACGCCCAATTGCTGAGCCATTTCTTCAATTTTATTTGTATCATAATACGGTTCTTGCAAAACTCTATTCAGTTCAATATTTTCTCTTGCAGTAAGGTTGGGCAATAAACGTAAATCTTGAAAAATAATACTCAATTGTTGTTGTCGAATTTTAGCCAATACATCGCCAACAATATTTTTTGTTGAAGTTTCATTCCATAAAATATCGCCTGCAAAATCGTTTCTTAATTTATATACAATATGTGTAAGTGTTGTTTTACCAGTGCCACTTGGTGCTTTAATTTTCACCCATTCTTTAGAGGTAAATTGTTGCTTTGTATTCCAAACATCTGATGTTTTTTGAACAACTTTTTCCTTTAAAGGAATTGGAACAATATGTTGTAGTGTAATTTGCATGAAGAAAAATATTCTAATCGAATATAATGAATAGGTGAATATTATAAGAAAAGTAATTGTGTTAATACTTCAATAAAGTAACCAACTATCTTATAACCATAAAACCAATAAAAACATTTACTTTGCTACCTAAATGATTGATATGCCAAAATCTAAAATAGCTGGTATAGGTATGTATGTACCTAAAAATATTGTTACCAATAACGACCTTAAAAAGTACATGGAGACAAGTGATGAGTGGATACAAGAACGTACAGGAATTGAAGAACGCAGATACGCTCATCGTACAGAAGAAACTACAACAACAATGGCTGTTGCAGCTGCAAAAATTGCTATTGAACGTGCTGGTACAACTGCACAGGATATTGATTTTATTTTATTTGCTACACTTTCGCCAGATTATTATTTTCCGGGTTGTGGCGTTTTAGTACAACGTGCAATGAAGATGAAAGAAATTGGTGCATTGGATATACGCAACCAATGTAGTGGATTTGTTTATGCTTTAAGTGTTGCCGATCAGTTTATTAAAACTGGAATGTATAAAAACATTTTAGTGATTGGAAGTGAGAAGCACAGTTTTGGATTAGATTTTACAACAAGAGGAAGAAATGTAAGTGTAATTTTTGGAGATGGTGCAGGTGCTGTTGTTGTACAACCAACAGAAAATGACAACCAAGGAATTTTAAGTACCCATTTACACAGCGATGGCAATAGTGCCGAAATTTTGGCTATGTACAATCCTGGTACACATGCCAATCATTGGAAAGATGAAAAATATGCTAGCTTTAATGAAGCAGAAATTGGTGAAATGTTTTTTAGCCATGCCATGATAGATGATGGACAAATTTATCCTTTTATGGATGGGCCAAGTGTGTTTAAAAAAGCCATTGTAAAGTTTCCAGAAGTTATTGTAGAATCCTTACAAAGCAATGGTTTAAGTATTGCCGATTTAAATATGCTTATTCCACATCAAGCCAATTTACGCATTGCACAATTTGTACAACAAAAGCTACAATTAAGAGACGATCAAGTGTACAACAACATTCAAAAATATGGCAATACTACAGCAGCAAGTGTTCCAATTGCATTGTGTGAAGCTTGGGAAAAAGGAAAAATTAAAGATGGCGATTTAGTTTGTTTAGCAGCTTTTGGTAGTGGGTTTACTTGGGCTAGTGCATTGTTAAAATGGTAATTTTATTGGCAATCTATTTGTTAATTACAGTTTAAAAAATTGAAATATGAAAACAGCATTATTGGCTATAGCCATGTTATTTAGTTATACAACATTTGCACAAGAACAAGAGTTGGATATTCTAATATCTGCTCAGGGGACTTCGATCACTGCATTTATTAATAAAGACAATCAAGAGAATGTACTAAAGCTAGATCATAAAAAAGATGGCAAGCTATTTTTCGTGTATTCAAATGCAAAAAATGAACCCACGTTAAACAGAAAATATTTCTTGGTAAATAGTAACGATGAAGAAATACCACTTTCTATTACAGGAAGAATGATAGGTACTTCTAGTGTTCCATTGATTGATGTTTTTTCTAAAACTAAGGCTGGTGGAAAGTATAAATTGTTTACCATTGCCACACCAAAAGATCCACAACAAGCAGCAGCAGTAAAAGTGAGAAGATTTCTCTTAACCAATGTAGAAATATTATAACAGCATTAGCCTACAATAAAAGACGAAGATGAGCAGAAAGATAGTTTACCTGATTAATCCAATTTCAGGTACTGGGAAGAAAGAAAGTATTAAGGCGTTAATTGAAAGTGAAACCAACGCAAGAAATATTCCATTTGAAATTGTACCCACCAATATTGGGGGCAATTACGAATTTTTAAAAGAAAAAATTATAACTGAACAAATTACCGATGTTGTAATGGTTGGTGGCGATGGTACTATCAATCAAATTGCCAATAGCCTTCATACAATGCCTGTAAAGTTTGGTATTATACCTGTTGGTAGTGGCAATGGTTTAGCAAGAGCAGCTGAAATACCCATGAAACCTAAAGAAGCCATTGATTTATTGTTTACAGGAACAGCAAAAAATACAGACGCTTTTTTAATTAACAACCAATTTTCTTGCATGTTAAGTGGTATTGGTTTTGATGCTAAAGTGGCACACGATTTTAGTACAAAAGCAAGCAGAGGTTTGCTTACTTATACAACACAAAGCTTAATTCATTTTTTTAAAGCACAGCCTTATCAATTTGAAGTAACCATTGATAATTTTTCATTTTTTACCGATGCTTTTTTTATCAGCATTGCCAATAGCAACCAATTTGGCAACAATGTTACTATTGCCCCACATGCTAGTTTAAGCGATGGATTGTTGGATATTGTAATAGTACAAAAAATGAATAAAGCTGCATTGCCATTTGCAATTTTACGTCAAATAAGAGGCAACAATAAACTGCAGCAGTTGGTAGACGATGTTACCAAAAAAAATATTTTATATTTTCAATCCACAGCATTAAAAATTAAGAATTTAAAATACGCTCCTTTTCATATTGATGGAGAACCAAAAGAAACAGCAGCAGAATTTAACGTTGAAATTTTAAAAAATTGTTTCCAATTAATTTCTGGTTAATTGTTTTTATGTAGTTGCATTATTTTTTTCAATTCGTTTGTATTGAATAGATTGTTTACCGATTCGGCTATATCAACTTTTTCTCTATTGGTTAAGTGAAAACTTAAGTTGGCAGCTTTATCTTTTGCTGCAGGTGTATATTGAAAACATATTCTTTTTAAGTTAGAACCATAAGTTTCACTTAAATATTCCAATTGCCCTTGCTGGTAATAATCTTGTAGTTTAAACCAATTATTTTGTAGCAAAAAAGCAGGTTTTGTAAAAAGCCCAACTAAGTTTTTACTATCATAAGGTTTATCCCAATCGCTCATACTTCTATCTCTAATTTGTATCAATACAACTTTACTCGTATTGGCTTGTAACCAAGTTTTAAATACGTCAACAAATCGCATACTATTTTCTAATCCATAGTTGTCTCTAATTCCTGCATCCATCACATCAATTACAGGATTGGTTGGCAACCAAACATTGGGCAATACATACGGAAAAGTTGCATTCATTCGCAATGCACTTAACAGCTGTATTTGGTTGCTATTTTGTTTAGCAAAAAAGCTATTAAAATCAACAGCATCAGGATCGGCAGGGGTAATATTATTGTTTGTAGCTGCCCTCATTAAAAAACGTACAGGTTGTGTACAAATAATCATTTTTCTTCCATCTCTTGTAACTACGCTATTCAATAACATAGTTGGTATATTGGCCAAGTTTTCATCGGTAGTATAATCTTTCAAGCTTTTGTTTAAATAACCTCTTGTGTTTTCATTTAACTTTTGTTCAAAAGCATAGCCTCTGTCTTTTACATAATCAAACCCTCCTACACTAAATTTTTGAACAGGACTAATTAAATCTCTACTTACAAATGATGAAAAAAGTGGATTCAATAAATCTTTAGAAATATCATTTCTGTAAGTTGCATCTTGTAAATTAATGGGCTTTTTTTCTAACTTCAATCTATACAATTCTCTAAAATATGCAGCACCCAACAAGCCACCAGAAGCTCCATTAATTAGTACAGTATTGACCATTAGTTGACCTTGCATGGCACTATCTAATTGTTGTAAAATATTAAATGTAAAATATGCACTACGCAAACCTCCACCACTTGTATTAATAATATATAAAACAGGTAAAGTACTAGTTTGCTTAGCTTTCCAGGCATCCAATCTTTTTATAAATGCAATTTTATCTTGCTCAATATTGGCATCACTTGCCAAATTAAGCAATGTGTTTTTATCGTAAGTGGGCCTACCATTTATATTGATATAATTTAATCCATATGCTTTATTTCGAGGATTGATAATATTGTGTTCGTACAAAAAGTTTAACCCAAAATATACTACCAATACTACAGGAATACTCCAACTTCTTAAGAATACAGACAGTGCTCCACCAAATGCAATTAATAAAGAAAATAGAATGGTAATACTTGCAGCTGCTGGTAATTGAAACAATCTACTATCGCTAGAAAAACCCACCAACACCAAAAAAATAAATGCTACAATAAATGCAATTACTGCAGCAAAATGTTGCCTTTGAAAAATGGTATCAAGCAACTCTCTACTATAATGTCTTATATCTCTTGGTTTGCGTAAATTAAGTTTGGCACTTAAAAACCAATCAACTCTAATTTCTTTTTTTTCTGTTGGCAAAGGGTTATTTACAAATGCTTGAGCATAGGTTTTATGGGCTTTATTCAAAACCAAATGCATACTATGATAAATTCTTTTATCCGCACTAAAAAAATAACCAAACGCCAATACCAGTGACAATAAATAGCCTGTTAAAAAACCCAACACCAACAATGCAGTTTCTCCAAACTCCAATAGTGTTTTATTGGTAGTATAATCTATGGCTTTTAAAAAATAATAGCCTAAAAATAGCAATGGAATAATGCTATTGTTAATACAAAATTTTAAAAAGGGTTGTGCAGTGGTAGCTAAAAATTCAACATGTTTTCTGTGTAAAATAAATGTAGTTATATGCCAACTCATTACAAATACACCAATACTCATACCCACAATTGCAGTGCTAAAAAAACTAACCTCGTTGTAATATTCTGGTGCAAGAAATA
>JAGOUF010000155.1 GCA_018061385.1 Chitinophagaceae bacterium
TTTATTGGTAATAAAACTTGTCATCTTCTATTTAAATATCCAAACCATTCACAATTTTCTGTATCTTTAAAATGTTGCCAAGTATAATTGTCTACCTTGTTAAACCATTGTAAACACTCATCATTTTGTGTTAAGGCATAACCCTTTGCCAATGCAACCAATGCTTCAACATGCACCCACCATAATTTTTGATCCCACTCTAACTGTTGTGGTGGATTGTTAAGTATATCTAGGAAATAAAATATTCCACCATGTTCTTTATCCCATCCATATTCTAAGGTTTGCAACACAATTGAACATGCTTTATTAATTAAGGCTGTGTCGTTGTTGCGTTTGGCCAAATCCATAATAAACCACATCGCTTCAATAGCATGACCTGGATTGATTAATCTGCCTTCAAAACTGTTGCAAAAACTGCCATCTTCATATACATTTTCTAATATTAAACCAGAAGAGGGTTGATAAAATACTTCCATTACTTCGTGTATAACAGTTGGTATAAAACTGTTTACTCTATCGCTACCAATAATATGTTCTAACTCTAACGCAAGATTGCATAAAATCATTGGTAGAGAGAAGTTTTTTAAATTTCTTGTACCAGGAAAATTTTTGTTATAACTACCTTTTGAATTGTCTTTTCTTGCAATTATATTGTTAAATGTATCTACTGCTATTTGCTTGTATCTACTATTTGGAGATGCTTTATCTAAAGCAGCAAATGCCATACAAGCAAAACAATCGCTAAAAATATTGTATGGTTGAACTAGTGGAGTTCCGTCAGCAGTTAATGAAAAATACCAATTTCCTTGTTCATCTCTTCCATGTTTTTCTAAAAAGTTGGCTCCATGAATGGCCATTTCTAACCATTCTGCTTTGGCTTCAACTTGAGTGTACATGTAGCTAAAACACCATACTTCACGGCCTTGTAGCCAAATAAACTTATCGGTATCATAAACTTCTCCTGTTCTATCTAAACAAGTAAAGTATCCTCCGTTAATTTCATCTTTACTAAAATTTAGCCAGAAGGGTAAAATATTCTGCAAAAGCTCTTGCTTATACTGATTGGCATAGCTGCTCAATAGTTCTTTATCTAGCAATATAGGTTGTTCTGTAGATGCAATCGTTGTAACCACAATTAAATAATTAATATTAATTACTAAGTTATTCTACAATATTAATAATTCTTTTTAAAATAGCGTAACTTTTTTAAAATATTTATTTTGTTTGAATACTTATTACTGTTCTTAAGCTGCTTTATATAGTATTAACTTAGCAGCATGACAACTGCACATCAACTTTTTGAAGTTTTTTCATCTGAAAGTGTTGCATCTGGTGTAGCACACAAGAATAAAGCTTTAAAAAAAGCCATTATTAACCAGATAGACAATAGTGGCGATATGACCATTGCCGATTTAGCCAAGGAATTGGCAATTAGTACACCCAAAATTACAAGCCTTGTAAACGAACTTATTGAAGATGGTTTAATACAAGATGAAGGTAAATTAGATTCTACCGGTGGTCGTAGAGCCAATGTTTATGGCTTAGTAAGTGATGCATGCTATTTTATTGGAGTTGATGTAAAAAGATTTGGAATAAATATTGGTTTGTTAGATTTTAAAAAACACTTGGTTAGCATTAATGAGAATATTCCATACACAATGGAAAATACTCAAGAATCGTTAAACGATTTAATCAACTGCATTAAGAGTTTTATTAAAGAACAAAAATTAGGGAAACATAAAATTTTAGGAATTGGTATCAACTTATCAGGTAGAATAAATAACAATACTGGATATAGTTATAGCTTTTTTCATTTTAATGAAGAGCCATTAAGCCAAACGCTTGAAAAGGCTTTGGGCATAAGAACATTTTTAGAAAATGATTCAAGAGCAATGGCTTATGGAGAATTTTGTAGCGGTGTTGTTAGTAACGAAAAAAATGTACTTTTTATTAATCTTGATTATGGTACAGGCTTGGGCATTTTGGTAGATGGTAAATTATATTACGGCAAATCTGGATTTAGTGGAGAGTTTGGACACATGCCTTTTTTTAACAATGAAATAATTTGCCAATGTGGTAAGAAAGGTTGTTTAGAAACGGAGGTTTCTGGTTTGGCATTGTTAAGATTGTTGAAGGATAAATTGAATGAAGGCTCGTCATCTGTCCTATTTAAAAAAGGGAAAAAAATCGAAGATATCAAGTTAAATGATCTTGTAGAAGCAGCACTTAAAGAAGATATGTTGGTAATTGAATTATTGGCTGAATTTAGTGAGAAGTTGGGCCGTGCATTGGCTGTCTTAATTAATCTATTAAATCCAGAGTTGGTTATTTTAGGTGGTACAATTTCTAGAACTGGTGATTATATTAAACTTCCTGCAAGAACTGCTTTAAACAAATTCTCCTTGAGTTTAGTAAACAGCGATACACAATTTAAAGTAACCAAATTGGCCGAAAAAGCAGGTGTTATGGGTGGCTGCTTAATTGCAAGAAATAAAATTTTAAGTTAATAGATACTATTTCTATATTGGTATATAAAGCAAAAGAGTTGAATGTAAAACATTCAACTCTTTTGCTTTGATGAAAGAAGCGTATTACAATTTTATTAATTGTAAAGTAGTTACTTCGTTGTTATTTTCAACATCTTTTACTGTAACAAATAATGAACCTTTTGGTAATTGTATAGTTGGTAAAATAATTGTGTTATCTCCAACGGTAACTGTATAAAATTTTCCATAAACAACTTTGCCACTTGCATCGGTAATATTGATTTGTATGTTTTTCTTTTCTGCTGTTTGAATACTTAAACCAATATTGTTACGTACAGGATTTTCTAATGCTTTTACAGTTAACATTCCTTTAGTTGTGTACTCAACTACTTGAATATTAGATAAACTAAATTTACCATCTTTATCAAGTTGCTTTAGGCGATAATAGCTTTTGCCATTTAATAATTTACTATCATCAAAACTATAATTTAATGCTTCATTGCTAGTGCCATTTAAAGTTTTACTATTCATAAATCCAATAGAAGAAAAGTCTTTTCCATTAACAGATTTTTGAATTTCAAAACCTTTGTTGTTTGTTTCAGATAAAGTAGTCCAACTTATTAAAACTGATTTATTTTTTAGTGAAGCATTAAAGCTTGAAATGTTTACAGGCAATACTCCTGCATCGGTTTTAGTAGCTTGTAAACCGTTGTTGGTAGATAATTGGAAAATAGTAAAAGTATTGTCTCCATTGTCTTTATACGCTGCATCACCTGTGCCATTTGCGTTGGAAACATAAATAGAGGCATCGCCTATAGAATCAATACCATAGGTAGTAACTAAAGCCTCATCGGTTACGTTGAGCATTTTTACCCTTAAACCAGCGTTACTATTGTTGCCACCAGCAAAAATTAAAAACTTATTGTTGTTAGAAGTTGTTAGAAGTTTTAATCCTCCATACCCATTAGAAGCTTGCCCATTACCAACACCATCTGTAGTAGCAAATGCCAAAGCACCAGTTCTTGTATTACCAGTTTTTGTACCAACGGTTACTCTTCTTGCTGGACCACCGCCCATGTTTAACCATAAATCTGATGTTAAACTGTTGGTTATTGGCTCTACAGTTCTATTTGCCCATTGAACATTGGTAGTAGCTATATTAATATTACTCTCTAAAAAAAAGTTTAGTCCATTTACTGTGTTTAACATGTAAATGTTAATGGCATTAGATGTTGTACCAGAACCACTTGCATATAAAATAGTGTTGTTGCCAGTGCCAGAAATTCCAAAAGCATCTCCACAACGTTCTGTTACAGTAAAATCTGCACAAAGTGTTGGCGTGCTTGCTTGATCGGCCCAACGATAAATTTTTACTTGACCAGCACCTGTAGCTAAAGAGATGGCATAAATAACACCATCACTTGTCACTCTAATTTTATTAGCCTTAAACGACTCGGCTCCCCAGCCTGTTGTGTTTAATTGACCAACTTCGGCACCTGTAGCAGGATTTACAATAAATATGCGATCATTTCTTTTCGATACCAACAACCTATCAGTTGCAGGATTGTAAGCAATACTTGCAACGTTGTTGTCATTGGTAAACCAAGCATAATCAGTTGCATTGGCAAGCTTTACCCATTGTGAAGTTAATGGTTGTGTTGTGCATATCCTACAAAACTTAGGATAACACCCAAAATTAAAGTGTACATTTTTTTCATAAAGCAATAATTTTAATTTGAAGCATGAAAATAAATATTTTTATTAAGTATTCATAGTTTTTTTAAAAAATTAATAAACTATTTTAATTAGTCTGAATAAGAACGATAATAAAAATGTTGTTGAAATAGGATAAATGATAAGTTAAATTAAAGGCAGTAATACTTTAACTTCAATAAGTAACAGATCAATAACTTTAAATGGAGATTTGTAATAAGCTCTATTTTTTAAATATTTCAGCCATGTTTTCCAATATCTTTATACATGTTTTTGAAGGCCTTCTTTTTATAATTTAATCAACTAATAACTCTCCTCTCAATAAATAAGTAGTATGAAAATCAACTCAACCCGTTTACAGCAACACTTTGAAGCGATGAGTCTTATTGGAAAAATTGGTGAAACTGGTACTAACAGACCGGCACATTCTGCTGATGAAAAGAAAGCTTTTGAGTTGGCTGCATCGTGGATGCAAGAAGCTGGCATGACTACAAAGATTGACAATTTTGGAAACCTCATTGGTCACTTGCAAGGCTCAAAGCCAGAATTGCCAGTGTTGATGATGGGCTCTCATCTAGATTCTCAACCTTATGGAGGAAGGTTTGATGGGGTTGCAGGAGTATTGTGTGCAATTGAAGTTGTAAAAGTTTTATTCGATAATAATATTATACCTGAACGTAGTATTGAAGTTATTTCATTTGCCGATGAAGAAGGTTGGCGTTTTAATAAGGGCTTATTTGGTAGCAAAGGAATATTGGGAAAATTAGAGGAAGATGATTTACAACGTAAAGATGCGAATGGAATTACTAGAGAACAAGCATTGAAAGAGTTTGGCTGCGATATAACAAAATTTAAAGAAGATGAATACAAACCAGGAAGCATTTTTTGTTTTCTTGAATTACATATAGAACAAGGGCCAGTGTTGGACAATGCTAATAAACCAATTGGAATTGTATCTGGAATTTCTGGTCCATTGTGGTTAACTGTAAAATTAAAAGGAATGGCAGGCCATGCAGGAAGTGTGCCAATGGCTATACGTCAAGATGCAATGGTGGGTGCTGCAGAAATTATTGTAGCATTGAATGAAATTGCCAATCAGGTTCCTGGAGCACCAACAGTTGGAACAGTTGGTACATTAACTGTTTTTCCAGCAAGTAGAAATATAATTGCAGAAGAGGTAGCGTTTACAGTTGATTTACGTGATATTGATTTAGATAGACGACACCGTTACGAAAAACAATTGATGGATAAAATTGAAGGAATCACTCAAAAACACAAACTCACATATACAATATCAGAAGATACCAATAGTGAACCAAGATATTGTGCCAATTGGATAAAAGACATTATTCATCAGCAATGTGAAGCATTAAATTTAGATGCACCAGAGTTAATGAGTGGCCCATTTCATGATTCTTTACCTATGTCGTATGCTTGTGACTATGGAATGATCTTTATTAGAAGTAAAGATGGCATTAGCCATAACCCTTTAGAATATTCTTCTTACGAAGATTTAGCAATTGGTACTGAAGTTTTATTAGGAACTGTTATTGAAATTCTAAAAAAGTAATGCAATTGAACAACAAAGGTTGAAAAAATATTTTATAATTGTTAGCCAGTTATTGATTTATTCTTTCACTTCTTGTTCATTATCCTTATGTATTTCACTAATGTAATCATCTTTTAAATAATCGTAAAAAGAGTGTCTTGCAAATAAGCTTGTAATTAAATTTGAGCATAGTGCTGTAAGCATAATATAAAAAATTACATTATGGCTATTGGTCATTTCAAGTACTATAATGGATGATGTAAAAGGGCTTTTGGTAACACTAGTTAAAAAGCCAGTCATACCACATAAAATAAGCAAATTAGTTTCGCTGTTTGTAAGGCTAAATAAGCCTGCAGTATATGCACCAATGCTTGCACCTGCACTTAATGCTGGTGCAAATATGCCA
>JAGOUF010000156.1 GCA_018061385.1 Chitinophagaceae bacterium
CGTTCTACCTCTATTGCTTTTACTGCAACTGGTAACAACTTTGAATTGGCAATTGCATTAGCAATAGGTGTGTTTGGCATAAACAGTGGGCAAGCATTTGCCGGCGTTATAGGCCCTTTGGTTGAAGTGCCAGCTTTAATTGCTTTAGTGAATTTGGCTTTTTGGTTTAGAAAAAAATATTTTAAAAAAGCATAATTTTTATACAACTAGAATATGAAAATGAAATTACTTTTTGTTTGTGTTGAAAACAGCAATCGCTCTCAAATGAGTCAGGCATTTGCAACGATAATTGGTGGCTCAACTATACAAGCTTTTAGTGCTGGAAGCAAACCAAGTGGCATTGTAAACCCCAAAGCCATTGCTGCTATGCAAGAATTGGGGTATGATTTAAGTACACACGATAGCAAAAGTTTAGAAGAAGTGAAAGCTTTTGCTCCTTTTGATGCTGTGGTTACTATGGGTTGTGGTGATGCTTGCCCTTGGATGCCAGCCAAACAATTTATAGATTGGCAAATACCCGATCCCAAACACATGGAAACCAAAGAGTTTAATGAAGTGAGAGATTTTATTAAAGGAAAAGTAGAAGCGTTGATTAGTAATTTGTAAAAGAGCTTCACATGACGAATCAAAAAATGCAAAGCTCACAAAATTGATACCATTTTAGTAAAATTCCGTTGCTCATTTGCTTTATGTACTCTGTGAAAAATTTTTGTTTCATCTGTGGTTAAGCAATTGCCAAACGCAATCAATATAACCTAAGGTTCTAAGAAACTTGTAACAGCACCTTTCCATTTGTCGTTTTCATTTTTGCATAAACTTACATGGCCACAGTTTTCGTACTTAATCCATTTTTTGTTTGAAGTAGCTAAATTATTAAATAATTCCTCTGTTTCAGTTGCAGTAACTCTTGCGTCATTAACACCCCATTGTAATAAAGTAGGACAAGTAATTTTTTGTGCATACTCATAAGGATTGTGGTTAAATGCCCAAAAACCTTGTTCGGCACCACCCCAAAAACAAAGCAATGTGCTAATGGGTTGTTCTGGTAAACCCATTGTTCTAACTCTGCCTTTTACTGCATTGTTTAAACTACCAAATGGCATTTCTAAAATTATTTTTGAAGGCTGCAAATTGTAATCGTATATGGCTTTTGTAATGGTTGATGCTCCTAAAGAAATACCCCAAAGTACAATATTGGTTTCACCTTTTTGTTGTATGTAATCATATACAGCTTTAACATCTTTACTTTCATTGTAGCCAATGGTACAAATAGTTCCTTCGCTGTTTCCATGTGCTCTAAAGTCTGTTGTTATAACATTGTAACCTAAAGAATAAAATTCTTCTGCTTCTCTTATTACAGCACTTTTGTTGCTGCCATGCCCATGAAACATTAATACAGTGCCTTTATGCATATTCACATCACTATCAAACTTAGGTTGTTGTAAATACCAAGCTTCTAATTGTAAAGAGTCGCTAGTAGTAATTTTTATGGTTGAATGTGGAATTAATAAAGAATCAATTACTTTACTTTTTGGGTAATTCACACCAAAAAATATTGCCGATAGTTTGTCGCCAATATTCATTTGTTCTGGCTTTTTTATTGGCTTTGCATCGGCATAAAAATGAGTGAACTTATATGCATGAAATGCGGTAATTATATTTAATAAAATGAACAACACGAATATTGTTAAACCAATTCTTTTAAACCATTTTTTCATACGAAAATTTTTAAACGAAGTAATATTAATTAGAACGAAAATACATTAACCACAAAGGCACTAAGACACAAAGGTTTCACAAAGAAAAAATTTCTGTGAGAACTATATTAACCACAAAGACACTAAGACACAAAAGTTTCACAAAGAAAAAATTTCTGCGTTATCTGTGCTTTCTGTGAGAACTATATTAACCACAAAGGCATAAAGACACAAAGGTTTCACAAAGAAAAAATTTCTGCGTTATCTGTGCTTTCTGTGAGAACTATATTAACCACAAAGGCATAAAGACACAAAGGTTTCACAAAGAAAAGATTTCTGCGTTATCTGCGTTTTCTGTGTGAACTATATTAACTACGAAGACACTAAGGCACAAAAGTTTCACAAAGAAAAAATTTCTGTGTGAACTATATTAACTACGAAGACACTAAGGCACAAAAGTTTCACAAAGAAAAAATTTCTGTGTTATCTGTGTTTTCTGCGAGAACTATATTAACCACAAAGGCACTAAGACACAAAGGTTTCACAAAGAAAAAATTTCTGCGTTATCTGTGAGAACTATACTAACCACAGAGACACGAAGTTCACAAAGGTTTTGCAAAAAATTAATTCAAATATTTGGCAACAATGGGCACACGCCTACCAACACCAAAAGCCTTAGGACTAATACGAATAATTGGGCAAAACTGGTTGCGTTTGTATTCATTGTTGTTTACCATTTTCAATGTTCTATCAACCAATGCAGCATCAAAACCTTGAGCTTTAATTTCTGCTGGGCCTTGACGTAATTCTATATACTGATACAATATTTTATCCAACACACTATAATCGGGTAAACTATCACTATCTTTTTGTCCAGGACGTAACTCTGCACTTGGTGGTTTGGTTATAATATGTTGTGGAATAATTTCTTTATTTCTGTTAATATAATTTGCTAGTGCATACACTTGTAGTTTATAACAATCGCCCAACACACCTAAACCACCAGCCATATCGCCATACAAAGTGCCATAGCCTGTTGCCAGTTCACTTTTGTTGCTGGTGTTTAATAAAATGTAGCCAAACTTATTGGCAATAGCCATTAACAAATTTCCACGACTACGACTTTGAATATTTTCTTCGGCCACACTAAATGGCAAATCTTTAAAAATGGGTTCTAGTGTTGTTAAAAAAGTTTTGTACACATTGTTTATGCGTACAATATCGTAAGGGTTGTTTAGGTTTTTACTCAACTGTACTGCATCGTTTACACTGTGATCTGTGCTATAGGGCGATGGCATTAAAATGGCCCTCACATTTTCAGCTCCCAAAGCTTCACAAGCCAAGGCCAACACAACTGCACTATCAATACCACCACTGCTACCCAGAATAGCTTTGGTAAAACCCATTTTCGAAAAATAATCTTTAATGCCTAAAATTAATGCTTGGTAAACTTGATCAATATTTAAATGTTCATTTAAATTTATTGGATTCAATTCTTTATCTGGCACTCTATTGGCGGGCTCAATAATTGCTGATTGCAGAGTTCCGTCATCATTTAAAATTACGCCATCAACAGCTTCTTCAAACAAAGGAAATGCTTTTACCAAATTGGCATCTTTATCAAAAATATAACTACCACCATCAAATACAATTTCTGTTTGGCTACCAACTGCATTGCAATAAAACAACGGAATTTTATACTTTAAAACATTTGCTTTAATGGTTGCTTTTCTATCTTCATCATGTGTATAATCAAAGGGGCTTGCACTAAGGTTTAGCATTACGTCTGGCTCTTGCTTCATTAGTTCGTCCATTGGGCAAACTCTATACAACGGGTTATCTCCCAAGTTCCAAATATCTTCACAAATGGTAATGGCCAATTTTTTGCCTTTAAATAAAACTGTTTGCCAATTGTATGCAGGCTCAAAATATCTGTATTCATCAAACACATCATACGTAGGCAATAAGGTTTTATGAATTTCTGCTTTTACTTCGCCTTCGTATAAAAAAAATGCAGCATTAAACAAGTCTTTTCCTTCAACAATTGGGTTACGTGCAGGAGAACCAATTAGCACACCAATTGTTGTAGCATGTTGTTTAATAACATTTATAGCTGCATAACATTTATTTATAAAATCGTTAAACTCTACAAAATCTCTTGCAGGATAACCACAAATACACATTTCGCTAAATACAATTAAATCGGCTTGTTGAGCTTTAGCAATTTCAATTGCTTCAATTATTTTATTTGTATTGTATTCAAAATTTCCTATGTGATAATTCTGCTGTGCTAAAAAAATTTTCATGTGTACTACTTTAACGGTATAGTTGATGACAAAAATGAGCAAAAAAAATGGTTGCTCAACATTAAATTGGGCAACCATTTTTAGAAATATAGTTTATTAATAATTCACCACTTGCTCAACAATGCTTTCTGGAATTTCTCTCCACTCATATTGTTGATTGCGTAATTGAGGCTCGAAACCTGCTTCACGTATTGCATTTTGTATAGTGGTTGAAGTAAATCTATGAGGAGCACCAGCAGCACTTACCACATTTTCTTCAATCATAATACTACCAAAATCATTCGCCCCTGCATTTAAACAAATTTGTGCAGTTTGTTTACCTACGGTTAACCAACTTGCTTGTATATTTTTTACATTGGGTAACATAATTCTGCTAATAGCAATCATTCTAATATACTCTTCGGCAGTGGTTAAATTTTGCACGCCTCTAATTCTTGCCAATAATGTATCTACGTCTTGAAAAGTCCATGGTATAAATGCTAAAAATCCTTTTGAATTTTCAGGTTTCATTGCTTGTACTTCACGAATTTTTACCAAATGTATAAATCGTTCTTCCAATGTTTCAACATGGCCAAACATCATGGTGGCACTTGTTGTAATATCTAATTTATGGGCTTCGTGCATTACAGCCAACCACTCATCGGCACCACATTTTCCTTTGCTAATTAAACGGCGAACTCTATCAATTAAAATTTCGGCACCAGCACCAGGCAAACTGTCTAGTCCAGCTTCTTTTAAAGCTTTCAATACTTCGTGGTGTGTACTTTTTTCAAGCTTTGTAATGTGTGCAATTTCTGGGGGTCCAAGTGCATGCAATTTAATGGTTGGATACTCTTGTTTAATTGCACGAAATGTTTTGGTATAAAAATCTAAACCCAACTCTGGATGATGCCCACCTTGCAACAATAATTGATCTCCTCCAAATTGTATGGTTTCTTCAATTTTTGTTCTATAAGTTGGCATATCTGTTATATATGCTTCTGCATGACCAGGAATTCTGTAAAAATTACAAAACTTACAATTGGCAATACATACATTGGTGGTGTTTACATTTCTATCTATTTGCCAAGTCACTTTTCCATGTGGCACATGGTGTTTTTTCATTTCGTTTGCTACAAACATTAACTCGGCTAAAGGTGCATGTTCAAACAAAAACATGCCTTCTTCTATACTTAAAAATTCAAATTGTGAGGCTTTTTTATACAAGTCTGCTAATTGCATATCTACTGTTTTAAAGAATAACAAAGTTAAGGGTGTATGGTTGGGTACAATTGATAGTTTAATTTAAATTGCTGCATACAAAGCAAAAAACAAAACCTTTTAACACTTTTAAATACCACACATACTTCAAACTTTTTAAAACATACAAAAATGTTGTCTTTTTTAATAGATGTATATTAACTTCAAAAAATACTAATTGCTGCAAAGAATGAAAACAGTTTATTTCCTTTTTTTATTGTTGTGCAGTTGCTTGCAAAGTCAAGCACAAGAAGAGTTTGTTTCGCCACAAGCAAAACTCATTACTCGATTTCCTTTTGTGCAATTAACTGGTGGAATTATTATTATTAGGGCAACGATAGATACGTTTGCAAACGACACCTTGAATTTTATTTTAGATACCGGTAGTGGTGGAATTTCACTAGACTCTTCAACTGTAGATTATTTTAACTTTGTCTCTGCACCTTCAGAAAGAACCATTCGAGGTATTGCTGGTATGAGAAAAGTAAATTTTTCTTATGGGCATTATCTCAATTTTCCAGATTTAAAAACTGATACATTTAGTTTTCATATAAACGATTATGAATTATTAACCAGCGTTTATGGATTTAAAATTGATGGTATTATTGGCTTTAGTTTTTTGCGTAGGTATATTGTAAAAGTTAATTACGATAAGTTAGAAATGGAAGTGTACGCTCCGGGTATTATAAAATATCCAAGAGGTGGTTATTTATTAAAGCCAAGTTTTAGCACATTGCCATTGCCAGTATTTGAAATTGAAGATGCAAAAACCTTGACCAATAAATTTATTTTTGATACAGGTGCAGGTTTGTGTTTTTTACTCAATCAAGATTATGTAGAAGATAGCAGTTTACTAAAAAAGAAAAAGAAAAAATACATTACACAAGCCGAAGGTTTGGG